>NZ_JBMFSV010000012.1:0-32758 GCF_049967375.1 Fervidicoccus sp.
GCTAGTGGCCACGGTGAATCATGGATTTGAGGCACAACCCGCCATAGGCAAACCTATAGCGATATAGGACGGGAAACTGTTCGATAGCCTAGAGAAAGCTTTAGATGAACAGAACTCTGACCCCCTCGACTGCCCTGCAGATGAAAGATGTATTCACGAATAGATGCGGGGAACCGATGAATTCCCTAAGGGGAACCCTCGCCCTTTAAGGCGGGAAGGAGGTCAGATATATATAAAACAGGTATATAGTCAAATTCAGTAAAGTAACAGGAAAGCCTATCTTAAAGAACTCTGAAAATGGGATCGTCTCTTTATACCTGCTTTCTGAGATTTCTAGTATTATAATATTAGAAGCAGCGCCGAAAAGGGTTAAGTTACCTGCAATTGTCGAAGACATAGCAAGCGAGATCCAGGGCACTATATTATTTGCCGTATATCCTAATTCTCGCATATAATCCATAAATAGCTTTACAAATGGAACATTGCTGAAAAGCTGGCTCAATATTATAGAAATAATAGATATCAGCACTGGAGCTATTGTATCACTTGGCTTTGATGGAATGAATACCCTTAAAAGCTCAGAAGCTACTCCGCTCTTCCATACACCGTCCATTGCTATAAACATTGTGATAAAAAAGATGATTGTTCCCCAGTCCACCTCTTTTATAAGCGACCTAGGCTCACTCACGAAAAAATATAAAGAGGATGCAATAATGAACGGTATGAACCCTATCTGCTCTATACTAGGTTTTCCCATAACTCGTAAGATATCATTAACTATCATTGCGACTATTACTGAAAAAATTCCTATTGCTGCAAGGATTGCATCTTTTTTATTTTTTATTTTTTCTTCAGGTATTGTTCCGATGTCAATAGAATTATTAGGAATTTTGTAAATCTTTATAACCAAAAATGAAGTAATCACTAGATTTATAATTGTGGGCAAAAAAAGATATTCTATAAAATAAATAAAAGGAGCGCTCATTCCAGAGCCGATGGCTATAAGCACGTTCTGCGGATTTCCCATCGGAGTCATAACAGAACCGATTGTTATTGAAAAAGCGAGAAGAATGAGCAATTGCCTGTATGGTATTTTTAGGTGTTTCGAGATGAAATAAACTATCGGAGGAGCCATCACTGCCATTGTATCGTTAACAGCTACTGATGTTAGAAGGCCAAAAAAGGCAAAAGTACCTATAATTGCAGCATATGTCGATTTGAACTTACTAATCACGTAATGAGAAAGAAGGTCAAGCAAACCTGAGCTTTCGGCTAAAGCGATAATGCTGAACATTCCTATTAGGAAGAAAATAACATTTAAATCTATAGCTGAAGGAATCTCTTCGATATTCACTAATCCTCCTGCAACAGACAAAAAGGCTAAAAAAGACATAAAAGACCAAACAGGTATATTAGGATACTTAGACCTAAAAATTAGAAAGAATACCAAGAGGATGAGTATTGCCCATGCTATAAGCGTATGGGTGACCAACTCTCTTCACTTTAGCTTAAGTATTTTTGCAATACTTATGTCCCAAACAATTATATAATAAATATGGTGAAATGACTTGGAAACTCTCGACTATGATTTTAATCTTCCGGACTTGGTTTCGAAGATTTCGAATTTAAACCCAAAATCAATAATTCTTCAGTTTCCCGACGGGTTTAAATTATTTTCTATAGCTATAGCTGACTATTTAAAAAATTATTTAAAAGATGTTAAAATATACATTTCTGCCGAAAGTACGTGGGGAGGTTGCGATATAGCTATTGAGGAGGCAAAAATGCTTGGTGCTGAGCTTATAGTTCATTTTGGCCATACTCCCTATTCATTGGCTGAATATAAATCAATTTTGGAAAAAGTACCAGTAATTTATGTTCCAGGAAAGTTTAAAAAAGAGCTTAGCAAAAGCTCTCTAATATCTTTGCTATTTGAATTAAATAAAATAGGAGCTTCAAAACCCGCGCTTGTTTCTACCATACAACATGTGGATGCGCTAAAGCAAATAAGAGATTTTCTGAATGAAAGAGGGATAAGTGCTACTATACCAAAGTCTCCGCTTATGGAAGAAGGGCAAATTGTTGGTTGTGACTATTCACCGCTTATTAATGAGAAAAACTATGATTCTGTGGTAGTGGTTTCAGGAGGATATTTTCACGCTTTTGGTGCCGGTCTCATGACAATGAAGCCTACTATAAAAATTGACCCTTATACAGATAAGGTTGAGAATGTTACCGAGAATGTTAAAAAAATTCTTAAAAAAAGATATGCCACAATGGAGAGATCTAAAAGCGCAGAAGTGTGGGGAATAATAATTGGAACTAGAACTGGTCAATATAGGCCTATAACTATAAGGGCACTTGAATCTCTGATAAAAAACAAAGGGAAGAAGTACTATCTCTTTTTTTCTAAAAGTTTAACAATAAATGAGCTAAGAAACATTGATCAGCCTAAAATTGATGCATATGTTGTAACTTCATGCCCAAGAATCCCTATAGATGACATAAGTGAGAAGGAGTTTGAAAAACCCGTGCTTACTCCAGGAGAAGCATTTATGGTACTAAAAGGAGAATTGGAGAGGTACAGGTTGTTGTGATGACTTCGTTCAATAAAAAAATGCTCGAAATTACTATTGAAAAAATTAAGGGACCGAAAAATCCTAAGCCTCAGTTGGAGCAACACATGACACCTTCGAATATAGCATCTGAAACTATATGGTTCGCACTACAACATGGACTAATTATAAACAAGAAAATATTAGATATTGGTTCAGGAACTGGCAGGCTGTGTCTCGGCTCTTTAATAGCAGGAGCAAATGAGTGCGTTTCAATAGAAATTGATGATGAGGAAATTGAAGAACAGATTAAATATGCAAAAAAACTTGGTATAGAGTGCAAAGTTGAAATAATAAAAGCTGACGGAGCATCTGTTCCGTTGAGAGATAGCAGTTTAGACGTGACTTTAATGAACCCACCATTTGGGAGCGTAAAAAGAGGAATAGATTGGAAGTTTTTAAAAGAAGCCTTACGAGTGACAAGGGCAGTTTTGTCCTTTCATATGTACAGCGAAAAAAGCAAAGATTTTTTCTTCAAAAAGGTCGGAGAATTTGGGTACAAAATAGAAATACTCAAAGTTTATAATATGGAATTAAAACAAATATTTGAATATCATGTGTCTAGAAAAAAGAAAATACCAGTCATGCTACTCTTTATTATTAAAGGAGAGAAAAAATGATGAAAGAAGAAAACTTGGCATTTCCTGGAGACGAGCTCGCAATTCTAGAAGAGTTTATCCCTGTTTCAGGAGTTTATAGCGACGAAAACGGCAAGCTGAGATCTACTTTAATTGGAAAAGTAGTTAAAGATATTATTAACAAGAATCTAAAAGTAATTCCATTTAAAAAGAAGTATGACTTTCCGCGACTAAAATCTGTAGTAATTGGGTATGTAAACTCGGTAAAAAGCGATATAGCTTTAATAACGATTTTATATGATGGAAACCTAAAGCCTATCTCAGCACCACTAGCAGGCTTTTTGCATGTTTCGCAAGTAGATGAAGAGGGCAAAAATATTAGCGATTATGTTCTTCCTGGAGATTTAGTTAAAGCAAAAATAATATCCTCTGAGAACCCGTTTCAGCTTTCTTTTAAGCACTCTTCCCTTGGAGTAATTTTGGCATCATGTTCTAAATGTGGCGCAATTATGCAAAAGCTGGAAAATGGGAAGCTTAAGTGCCCTAAATGTGGAAACATAGAAAATAGGAAACTTTCTAGTGATTATATAAACTTGAAGGATCATAGTGGATAAATAAACCAACCAGTAGCAAAAATTTCACAAGTCATACTAATTCTGGTGAGCGTCTTGAAGCTAATTAAGAAGAAATTAGTTCTTAGGATCCCAAAAAATGCTGATGTTGAGCGTTTCTTAGATGCTATAATGGGAAGCACGATAGCCACACAGGTAATGTATAGGATAAAAGGAAATTCTGTCGAGATTAGAATTATTGGGGACCCAGTAAGCGTAGAGAATAGCATTCACAGGATTAGAAGTGCAGTGGAAGATTTTGCAATAAAAATGGGTTACCCGAAAGAGGGAAGAGGTATAACAGTATTTGGCTCTATGTTAGCGAAGTCACTTGAAGTCCCAGTCCCTCTAGAAGGTTTTAAAAGATTATTAGAGTTAGAGAATATCGATTTCTCGTACGACGAAAAAGAAGATTTGCTTGTAATCTATGATGATCTCGAAGAGTTAAAGTCGTTAGCAAAAGACTTATTTGATTCCTACAAGTCAGCGAGAGAAATTGCTAGAGGCATAGGTGCAGAAATTATCGCGGTATTATCTGTATATTCTGGCCTTTCTCCCATGGAAATTGCATCAATAGGAGAGGAAGAAGGAGTTTTTGAAAAAATCGAAGATATGTACATGTTGAAGGCCGATAAAGATAAAGCATTGAATACTATTATAGAAGCCTTAAAAAAGAAAAACGAATATTAAGCTATAAAGCTGAAAAGTAAAAGTGTAGCTAGGTGGAGATGAACAGAAAAATGAAATATAGCATAAAACAGATGAATGAAAAAGAACTAGAAATTGTACTATATGATGAAGATCACACTTTTGGAAATCTTATGGCAAAAACCTTAATGAAGATCGACGGAGTGGTTATGTCTTATTATAGAATAGATCACCCGCTTAAAAACGAAATGGTACTCTATTTGAAAACCGATGGATCTATAAAACCTGTAGAAGCGCTTAAAAAAGGCATAGGCTTACTAAAAGATGAAATAAGAGAGCTGGAAACTAAAATAAAAGAGGTACAAGTTTGAACTATGAAAAACGATGAAAAGAGGATTCTGGAACTTTTTATAAAAGAAGACTTAGTAGTAGGGGGAGTTCTTAGAAATAAAATTTTAGAACATCTGATAATTGAAAAAAACGATGAGAATTTTTTAAATAGGCTTGAAAAGAGGTCTTTTATAAAAGAAGTAAGATTTATTGATGTAATGAATATCGGTGGTAAGAACGAAGAAATATTGGTAAAAGCTTTAAAAGCAAACATAAAAAAAGAATTAGTTTATAAAGAGCTATACGAATCTATAGTAAATGGTCTAAAAGAGGTGAAAAACTGTGAAGTTCTGTCCAAAGTGTGGAACTCTAATGAAGCCGAAGAAAATTGATGGCAAAGATGTATATGTTTGTCCAAAATGCGGATATACAGAAGAAGTTGAACCGAAGAAAAATGAGTACAAAATTGTTAACAAGATAAAGCATGGAGAAAAGGACAAGCTTATCATAGTTGATGAAAATAAAATTCCCGAAACTTTACCAAAATTAAAAGACGTAGTATATTGTCCGAAATGCGGCAATAATGAAGTCTATTATTGGACTATGCAAACAAGAGCTGCAGACGAGCCTCCAACGAGATTCTATAAATGCACTAAATGCGGATACGTCTGGAGAGAATATGAGTGATCTTTTCATAGTTTTCTGGTCGGTTCATAGTTACTTCGAATCAATTTAGAAATAGATCTTTCGTTGGGTAGACATTCGTGAAGAGTAAAAGTTTGTTCCCTAGTCCTTTCTAAGATTTTCTTTATGTTCATATCTGCTAACTTTTATGCGAAAAGTTAAGATAAAAAAATTCTTCGCTGTCAAGCATTACAAACAATACAGATTTGCTTAAAGAGGTTTCATACGAACCTTTCTTTCATGCTATAAATAGCGAAAATTTCAACTATTCTGGTCTTCTCCTGCCCTAAAGGGCGAGGCTTTCGGTTGTAAATATTCTAACAAAACTCAATATAAGGATCCTTATGATATGATTAGAAAATCTAAAATTTTCAAAAAATATATATCATTATTTAACAGATGATACATTAAAATATTAAGCGAGTTTAATTCTTGGTAAGAATAATGGTGTATCGTATATGAAAATAACGTTTAGTAACGCATCTCTTTGGAAGTATACTATATTGGGTATTAGCAAAATATTGGAAGAGGTTGCAATAAAAGCAGATAAAGATGGAATCAGATTAAGGGCGATGGATCCTAGCCATGTGATGCTTATTGATCTTTTCTTTCCAAGCTCTTCATTTGAAAGTTATGAAGCTAATTCTGAAATTATAGGTATTAACCTAGAAAATTTAAGCGATATGCTGAAAAGGGCAAAAAAGGGAGATAAGCTTGAAATAGTCACTGAGGGTAACAAATTCCAGCTCAAATTTATCGGCAAATTTAGTAGAATATTTACTGAAAGTACTGTCGACGTCCCTTACCAGGAATTACCAGATATTAACTTGGAGTTTAAGGCAGATATAAGACTTTCTGCTCAAATATTTAAAGATTCTATTGAAGATGTAGAATTTTTAGGCGACAATATCTATTTTATTGCAAATGAAAGTAAATTTACTATATTAAATGAGAGTGAAATTGGAAAGGCTATAGTTGAGCTCGATAAGGATTCAGGTAACATAATCTCTTTAGTGTGCGAAGGGGAACAAAAATCTCTCTATGGTTTAGAATATTTAGAGTCACTCTTATATTCTGCAGAGGTTGCGGATATTGTTTCAATACAGTTCTCAAGCGGAATTCCTACAAAGATAACTTTTGAATTTCCGCAGGGTGCAAGGCTTGTCTCTTACATCGCACCAAGAGAAGCGTAAAAGGTCGATAGATAGAAAAGAATGGCTTTTTCAAAAGCTTTCAGCATACTACGAGAAAGCTAAACTTGAGCTACCTGACGATATAAATAGCAGGGAATTTGCCGTCCAGCCTATAGACTATAAAGGTTATGTTAGACATTTATCCTTTAAAAGTGAAGATGAGCTTAGAAGCTTTTTATTAAAAAATCCACCTATGCACCTTTATTACTCATCTGCGATTTACACCTTCCCTGAGATAGATGATATGGAAAAAAAAGGAATGATAGGTTCAGAAATAATCTTTGATATTGATGCCGATGAAGTTCCTGGATGCGAATCTATTGAGCAACTACACGCTTGCCTAAACTGTGGATCGCTTCTTTATGGTAAGTCGATAAAAAAATGTACGAAATGCGGTAGCCAGAATGTTATTGAGGTCGAACCAATTCCTAAAGAATGCATCTTAAAAGCCGGAATTGAAGCAAAAAAGTTAATAAAAGTTTTAAGAAAAGACTTCGGTTTTGAAAAAATCAAGATATATTTTTCTGGCAATAGGGGTTTTCACGTTCATCCAAAATGCGATGATGAATGGTTGAAGCTAACGAGTGAAGAAAGAAGCATGATAATTAAGTATATAACAGGAAGTGGAGTGAATATTGAAAGAATAATCGGATTGGGAGAATCAATAAAAGGAAAAAATATGTATATTCCAAATCCTAAGGAACCTGGATGGAGAGGGAGATTAGGAGAAATCTTGTATAAAAAGATGAACTTAAATGATGAAAAAAAGATTACGTTCGGAGAAGCTGAGGTACTACTCGGAGAAAAAATTAATTTGAACGATATCATGAAAATGGCATCTATAAGTATAGATGAAAAGGTTACAGTCGATGTTCATAGATTAATAAGGATCCCTGGTTCAATAAATGGTAAGCTGGGTCTGCCTGTATTTGAAATAGGAGAAAGTGAGCTTGAAAGTTTTTCCATAAATTGTTCATATTCTCCGTTTAAGGAAGATGAGGATGTTAAAATGAATGTTTCAATGCAAAATAAGGAAATTTTAGGGATAAAGATAAATAGCTTAAAGGGGGATATTATAAAAATCCCTGGCTGCCTCGCCTTTTTATTCATCTCAAAAGGTATAGCAGATCCTGCCTAAATTTTTATTACAAGATATCAAAAAATTAAGTAATGGCGATATACTAAAACTTTTGGTCGTGAAAAATGAGCGAATCAATTGAGTTTGTACTCAATAGAATATCAACTAAAAAAGAAGTAAACTATAACGATTTAAAAATGAGATTTTTGAACATGATATCAAATGTATGTTATCAAAGAGGAAGTGCTCAAAGCTTTGTAAACAATGTAGAACTTTGCAAGAAAACAATAGAAGAAACAGAAAGTATTTCTAAGCTAATCTCAAAAATAATTTCTAAGAATTTAGATGACAGTCCGCTAGAAAAATCTGGTTTTCTTTCTTTTTTTGCAACATCATTTAAAAAAGATGAAGATTTTTATGTGTTTGTTGAAAATGATGATCCAGGGATTTTTAAAGAGTGTAGAAATGAAGATTTTTGCTTTTCGATTTTAAGCGTAAAAGAAGCAAAAGCACTTAAAGATTTATCTTTTGCGAAAGAACTGAGAATCAATTATTTAAACCCTGATTTTAAATAAAGACTAGTATGTGAAATAAGTTTTGCAATAAAAAAATAAACGGAGTGAGCCGGCATTGAAAATTCCTAAAAAAATTAGAGCCTATTGCCCAAGGTGTAAAAAACATACAGTGCAAACAGTAATGATTTATAAAGCTGGAAAAAGAAGAGCATTGTCTATAGGGCAGAGAAGATACGTCAGAAAACAGGAAGGTTATGGTTCAAAAAGAAAACCTGAACAAAAAAGATATGCAAAAACTACCAAAAAGCAAGTAATTAAGCTAAAATGCAGTGAATGCGGGTATATACAGCATAGAAAAGGACTAAGATTAAAGAAGCTTGAGCTCACAGAGGTGGCTTAAGCATGACAAAGAGGAGAAGCCTTCCTATCCCAGAGCCAAGAACAAAATTCATTTTAGTAAGATGTCCTGCATGTGGAAACGAACAAGTCATCTTTTCTCATGCAACTTTTCCAGTAAGATGCCTTATATGCGGGTCTCAACTTGTAAAACCAACAGGTGGAAGAGCAAGACTACAAGCACAGTTCATAAAAGTAGTTGGGTAGATTTTATTACTAGTTAAATCAAAAATTTCTTTGCATCATACCATCTATTTTGGAAGAACGATATTTTTACTTAAAAAATAATATATAATCTCGGCAAAACCTATTTTGTAATAGCTATTAAGTAATTAACAGGTGAAATCATTTGGTTAGAGCCAGAAAAGAGCTTCCTGACGCTAATGAATTAGTCATCGCTACAGTTAAAGAGATTTTTGATTATGGAGCATATGTTGAGCTAGATGAATATAATGGAATGAGGGCATTTTTACCATGGAGCGAGGTTGCAACAAAGTGGGTTAAAAACATAAAAGAAGTTTTGAAGGAAAATGAAAAAATAGTTGTTAAGGTTATTAGAGTTAATAAGCAGAAAAAGCAAGTAGACGTTAGCTTAAAAAGGGTATATGATAGTGAAAAGAAAAAGAAAATGCACTGGTATAAAAGAAATCAAAGAGCTGAAAAAATTCTTGAACTAGCTGCACAAAAACTTGGAAAAACTTTAGATGATGCATATAACGATATCGGATGGCCTTTATTGGATCACTATAGTGATTTATATACAGCATTGGAAACTGCTGTAATGTTAGGACCTGATACCTTAAGAGTTCCTAATGCAAAAGAAGAGTGGATAATGCCTGTATACGAAGAAGCTAACAAACATATAAAAATTAAACAAGTCAAAGTTACAAGAATAATAAACTTATGGAGCACTTCTCCAAGTGGGATCGAAGATATAAGAAGCGTCTTGCTAAATATGAAGAACATTTCAGAGGATAATTCTTCAGTTAATATATATACGATTGGAGCACCAAAATATAAAATAGAAGTTATATCAGAGGATTACAAATCTGCTGAAAGGATAATCAACAGCATATTGGAAAAAGCGGAAAAAGACGCCCAAAAGTTGAAGGTCAATTTTGAAGTAGTTAAAGAAAAAGAATGATGATAAAAATGAAATGGCTAATGAGAAAATGTTCCAAGTGCAAAAGATATACGTTAGAAACTGGAAGATGTCCTTATTGTGGTGGAGAACTATTTGTTCCGCATCCTCATAGGTTTTCTCCAGAAGATAAATATGCTAAATATAGAATAGCAATAAAACTTACCAAGGAACGGACTTTAAATGAAGCTTGAATGCAATATAATTAGTAGATAAGTGAAGCAATGGTATTATAATGATACCAAATAGGAAAACATCCAATGATGGATGCGCGCAGATTGGACAAAGATAAATGAATAAAGTTGATCCTAAATAGAAATCCAGCTGGTCTACTAAGGGGAGCATCCCCCCTCTTTCAATCCCAATTCTCCTTTTAAAGAATGACTTAGTTATATCTCCTAAAATTCCTCCTAAAGAGCCTAAAAATCCCGTAAAGCAATACTGCAGTGAGTAGTAATTTAGTATACCTATAATCGCTCCCATTAAAGTACCAGTTAGAATTGCAAATATTGTGCCCTCGACTGTCTTTCCATCGCCTAATATTCTTTTTCCGTCGCTCAAGTACTTTCCTCTGTCCAGTGGTCTTCCTTTGATAAACTTCGAAACGACAACTGGTATACCATTAGCGACCATTGGGGGAATGTATATTTTCAAAAAATCTATTAATATTCGCAATATATCCATTCAAATCCCTCATTTTTAATTGTGTATCTTCCTACAATTATATCATCTAATAGAACCTCTCCCTCAGATCTGGACGAGCCTTTAGAGAGTCTCAGCAGAGTGCTGTAATGCGAAAGGATGTTGTACCCGCTTGGAATATCTCCCTCGAGATAAACCTGTGCTGTCGAAAGTACTGGACTTAGCTTTGAATTCTCCTTTAATAAGGAATTAATAAGCATAAACAGTTTTGACGAGATATCCTCATTTTGAGAAAAGGAAAGCCTGTATAGATAATTAATGCTATCAACCACAATGAGCACATCTTTATAGAGGGAACGGAGAACCGCTTGTAGCAACTCCCATTCGCTAAACACGTCTATAAACATAATGTCAAAATTCTCGCCTAAAATTTGCAAGAGCCTTCCTTTATTAACAGAGCCTTCGGTATTAATGTATATAGCCTTATTGAACAAGTTCTTTATAAAAGTTAAGCAAAAAGTTGTCTTGCCTGAACCAGCCTCGCCATATATAGTAACATATCCTTTTTTATTGGGAAAAAACACCGAAGCAAAAGCATTCCAACAATCCTTCCCTTTTTTCATCAACTATTCACTACATTTTTTATAGTATATAAATGCTTATTTAGTCCTTCTATAAAAAATATTTTGTAAGGTCAACAAAAGTGAAATAATGCTCCTGTTATCTATTGTAAGCTCTAAAGATTATTATTTATTTGTTAAAAATCTTAGAGAAGAGTCTATAGATTTCAAATCTCCAAGTTACTTACCATTTAAGTGCAGTGAAGATGATGTTGTTATTTGTGACAAAAAAGGGTGCAAAGAAATAATCGGAACTTGCAGGAAGTTTAAAATTGAAAAATTTACAGATGAAGTTTTTCTTTCTCTTATACCTTTTATGATTGATGGCAAGGAAAAATACAAAGAGATAATCGTCGGGATTGATGTTGGAAGAGAGATCGGCTATGTAGTCTTGGCAGATGGAAAAATTATAGGCAAAGGTAAAGTCATTCAAGATGAAATAATCTCGGTTCTTAAAAAATATGAAAATGTGCCTCATGACAATATGATTGTCAAGATAGGCGATTATAATGATAACAATAGGCTTTGGAATTTGACATCAACGATTTTGGAAAATGTTAGTGCTGAGCTAGAACTTGTAGATGAATATAAGACATCTAAAATCAAGAGAAAACAATTAGAAGAAAAAGATCCTGATGTAAAAGCTGCATATATTATTGCTAACAGATCCGGAACGATTAAGTTGAGGAAGCATGGAAAAAATACTTGAAACTAATGAGATAGAAAAGTTTTATTTTATTAAGGGTCCAGCAAAAATTAACGTTTTACGAGGAAAGGTTGAAATAAACGGTATCTTATTCGACAAAGGGGAAAGCGTTGTTATTCATAAGTCTAGGAGCTATATTTTGAGAATTGAGAAAAATTCAAAGATCTCCGTTATAGGGGAAAATGACTTTTGTATTCGAGATGCAATAAATGAAGAAATAGAAGTTTACACTGATTGGAAAAAATATTCTTCTCTGATCGTTGAAGAATGCGCTAATAAAGAAAAAACATGTAAGGTAATTGTATTAGGGAAAGTGGATAGCGGGAAAACTACTTTTTCAAGTATGATTGCTAACACTGCATATTTAAAAGGAATGGAAACATATTATGTGGATACTGACTTAGGACAAAAAACTTTCGGATATCCTGGAAGTGTTACGATCTCTAAAAATAGTGGAAAGCTCTTTTGGTCAACAGCAAGTAAATCCGATAAGTTTATCTTTATAGGAAAGCTTTCTCCCGTTGGTAAAGAATCTGACGTAATCCAGGCAACAGAGGAACTAATCGCTGGAATAGAAAAGGGTATCATAATAATAGATACCGATGGTTGGTTCGGAGATCCTTTATCATTGAATTATAAATTCAGGATGATACAAAAAATAAAACCCGACTATACTGTTATAATCAGAAGTGGGCAAAAAATCGATCTATTTGTAAAATCTATTTTTCCTATCACCAAGATTATAACTTTAAACACCCCTCCAAACAAGGCTTCGAGAAGCAAGATAGAAAGGAAGATGATAAGAGGAGATAAGGTGTTATCGCTAATTGAGAGCAAAAAAAGCAGACTTTTGACTTATGGCTCTTTTTTTACACTTGGGGAAATTACTATTGGGTTCGGAAATCCATTAAGTTATAATGAATTAACTGAACTTTCTAATAAAATAGGTGATAAAGTGCTTTATGGAGAAGATTACGACGAAAAAACTGTAGTTATTGTAGAAAGGTTGAAAAGAAACTATTTCAAAGATTTCTATGTTATAAATACAAATAACCTAAAAGGGAAAATCGTTTCAGTTTTAAATGATAAGGGCGAACATATAGATATAGGATTTTTAACTGATATCAACGAATATGGATTTCTGATAAAAACAAGTTATGAAAAAGAAATCAAAGGATTGTATATAGGGAATATTACAATTTTTGATTTCAAACTAGAAAATTCTGACTGATAAATTATCTTCATATCAAACTCAATTCCGCCGCATGAATTGAGAAATTCGATCAATGTTATTCATCTGTTACCACCACATATTCGTGAACATGTCCTTTATTCTTTTGACATCAAGTGTTGATGGAGTTTTAAACAAAAGATATTAAAACATTCAGCTCTATCATAAATACCCGTTTCAGTTATAAAATCCTGTATATAATTTTGCGAATTAAAAGAGAAATCGGTTTATCCTTTTTTTGCACTTAAAAGCATTATGGCTTGTGCTATATCTCCATTTGTAATTTCAAGAGCCTTCCTTGCTTCTTCCAATGATACACCTGCTTCTGCGGCTACAAGCTGAACGTCATCTTCTAAAATTTCTAACTCCCTTTTTTGATGAGTAGTTTCTTCTTTTTCAATTTCTTTCAAGCTTCCTATAACATAAATGATCGTCTGCCCCTTCATTTTTAAAAAAGTCACAGAGGGTTGCTCAACGACGAAGTTTTTATCCCCTGAAGTTTCGATCAGCACTCTTTCTGCATCTTTAACTTCTTCAACATCTACATTTATTCCCATTCTTTTCATCATTTTTTTCATATCACTAGGATTCATTTTAAACATATTTTACTACCTCTACTTCTTTCACTATCAATTAGTTTTATACAAAGAAAATAAATAAGTTTAACAAATAAAAATATTGTAATATATTGATTATAGCGTTAGAAAAAATTATTCTATATAGCAAAAAAGGCTAGTGAAAGAGCGTGAAAAAATGCAAATTAAAATTTTAGGTAGCGGAAAAGAAGTTGGAAGAGCTGCGATTTCTGTAGAATATAACAATAGATCGGTTCTTCTTGACTATGGGGTAAATTTCGATGAAAATGATAACCCAGTTATGCCGCTCCATATATCGCCGATAAAATTAGATGGTGTAGTGCTTTCTCATGTTCACCTAGATCACATAGGCGCCGCTCCACTATTATATTCGTCAGTCAAACCGAAAGCTTTTTCTACCAGGGTCACAAGACACTTAGCTAGATTAATGCTTGAGGATTTTCTCAAACTTTCTGGCTATTATCTTGACTTTGAAATAAATGAAGTTAATAGCTTGCTATCATCGATTCAAGACGTTAAAGCGGGAGATTTTGTTAAATTGAGTGAATTTTTCTCCTTAGATTTCTACCATTCGGGACATATCCCCGGAAGTCTCTCTGTAAAGGTATCAACGCCCGATGGCTCCTTAATATATACTGCAGATATTAATTCTATAGATACAAAGCTTGTAGAATCAGCAAAGATTGACGGTGCAGAAGCGGATGTGTTAATAATAGAAAGCACATACGGAAATGCGAACCATCCAGAAAGAAAGGATGTAGAAAAGAGACTTACAGAATCAGTAAACGAGGTCTTAGAAAAGGGTGGTACTGTACTTATACCAGTTTTCAGTGTAGGAAGAGGGCAGGAGATAATGGCAATACTAGCTGAAAATGATGTCTCTCCTGTTTATATAGATGGGATGGTTAAGCAAGCAACTGAAATCATGTTGGAAAATAAAGTGTTTTTAAAAAATAGCGAGCTATTAGAGAAGGCATATTCCGAACAGATATTCCTAAAAGGATGGCAAGATAGAAGGAAAGTGTGGAAAAAACCATGCGTTATTGTATCAAGTTCAGGAATGTTGAAGGGAGGCCCTTCAAGATACTATTTGAGAAAAATTGCAGATGATGAAAAAAATGCCGTTTTTCTTGTCAGCTTTCAAGGAAAAAACACTCCAGGTAGAAGTATAATTGAAAGAGGAATATATGAAGATGGAGGTAAGCCTGTAAAGGCCAGGGTCGAATGGATGGATTTTTCAAGTCATGCAGGAAAAAATGGATTAATTGAGATTATCAAATCTATAAGGAATTTAGAAAAAATAATACTAGTTCACGGCGAGCCTGAGTCTCAGAATGTACTTGCTGATGAGATAAAACAGCAAACGGGAATCGTCCCTGTCATTCCTAACACAGGAGAAGTTATCTCTTTCAGTAAAAAACATTAGAGTTCTTTAGTTTCTTTGCAAGAAATTTTTGTCGCTATATCTGTAGCTACTTTTTTCAGCTCCTCTACAGAACTAACCCCTACATTCTCTTTGGAAAATACAAGCGTATAAAGTTTATTTTTATCTCTAATTTTCAGCTTAACGTTTTCTTTGTTAACTTTTATCAAGCAAAGGTCAGGTTCTTTTACTAACTTTTTCACTTTTTCATTAGCTTCATCCAAATTTTTAAATAAAACTTCGTATGGCACTTTGACACGACCTCCTTTGACAACTTAATAGTAGTATTAATTTTTAAGGTTTATATTAATTAGCTGTAGATCGTTTAAGAAATTTTTAAATTAAAGCGATTGCATCAAGAATGGATGGAGCTATAACCCTTATATCGCTTAAAGCTCTGTTCGCATATTTTCTTTTCTCGATAGAATTATAAAGCGACATTATTGCAGATAGCTCACCGTGGTTTAAAATTATATTTTTAGGTTTTGGCTCAATATTTTCTATGAAAGATATTAGTTCATTTTTATCGCTATGTCCGCTAAATCCCTCTATCGAATGTATTTCCATATTGATTTTGATAGTTTCTATTTTTCCATCAGGATTCAGAAACGTTAATTCTTTTTGACCATCTTTTATTTTTCTTCCAAGGGTTCCTTCAACTTGATAACTTACAAATATTAGAGAGTTTTTAGGATCCTCAGCCAAGCTTTTCAAATATTCAACGCTTGGACCTCCATTAAGCATTCCACTTGTAGCTAAAATAATGCAAGGGCCAGGTTCTAATGCTTCACTTCTTTTATCTTTGCTCTGAACAACCACGAAGTTTTTGTTCATAAATGGATTTTCTCCTAGATGTATAGCTTTCTCAACTGATTGAGACATAAGCTCTGGATAATGAGTGTGCAACGCGGTGACTTCTGTTACCATACCTTCTATGTATACGGGTATGTCCTGCAATTGTCCTTTACTAAAAGCTTCTGAAAGAATCAGCATTATTTCCTGTCCTCTTCCAACTGACATAACAGGTACTAATATTTTTCCTCCTCTCTGAACAGTTTTTCTTATTATATTAATGAGATTGCTTTCGGCCTCTGCTCTTGATGGTTGCTTCGTCTCACCATAAGTGCTTTCCATGATCAGCGTTTCTAATCTCGGAAACTTATCTGTAGCTTTGTTTAATAACTTGGTATGGGCATATTTAAAATCACCTGTATACACGATATTATGCAGACCGTTCCCTATGTGTAAATGAGCCATTGCCGAACCCAATATGTGCCCTGCGTCATATAAAGTTAGCCTGATATCCGGTGCAATATCAGTAACATCACCATATTCAACAGGTATTGTATGAAGTACGGCTTTTTTCACTTCTTTTTGAGTATATGGAGGTATTTTTCCTTCTTTCGTCATTATATCTAGAAAGTCCAGTTGCGATAATACCATTATATCTCTTGTAGCTTTAGTCATATATACGGGTCCATTGTACCCATATTTAAAGAGGAATGGCAACATACCTACATGATCTAAATGTGCATGTGTAATAACAATGGCATCAAGCTCTTCTATTTTAAACTCGTCAACATCAAATCTCGGTGCTATTGATGGAAAGCTAGAAGAGCCGGGATTAACTCCAGCATCTAGCAGAATTTTGCTTTCATTAGTTTCTACAAGTATTGCGCTCCTTCCTACTTCTTGAAATCCTCCGAGAGCAATAATTCTTATCGAGTTCGTTTTAAAAAGCAGGTCTCTATGTATTCTCTCTCCAATATTTCTAAGAAACGTTTTTCTGTAATTGCTTTCTGCTATTAGTTGTCCTAATATGCTATCTAGTATCTTCGAAGAGGTGGGCGGCGCCCTTATAACAGTAGGTCTCCATCCTGTTTTTACTAAAAGCTCTCTCCTTATATTGCCCCCTTTCCCAATAACTAGACCGGGCTTTTCGGCTTTTATTATAACATCCCCAAGAACGTCATCAAACTCTATAGCTTTTATTTCAGCTTCTTTTGGGACGGTTTCCAGTATTATTTTTTTAGCCTCCTCTTCCGGCTTTCTTATTGATGGATCCGTCCTTATTACGACTCTTTTCCTTATGGTCTTAGCTATATCTCTTATTATGCCCATCTGCTCCATTAAGATTCCAGGGTTTTTAACATATATGGCAATTTCCGGTCCTTCAAATTCTATAGAAGTCATCATTGCTTGCGGTGGGACTAAGTTGATAATGGATTCTCTTATCTTCGCAATAGATGAGATTCTTTTGATATTGTTTTTTCCGGTACTCATTTTCATCCATCTTTGCAATTTATCTTATAATGCAAAAGCTAACTAAAATTCTATATATTGCATCTAAACATCCTCTAGAATTAAAGACGAGGACTTAAATCAAAATCTATCAATTATATCATAATTCTAATTGGTTAGAGCGTTTTTTCTGTTTATAAACTTTTTGCTTTACTTATACTTGTTATTCTCTTTTGTTTTTAAAAGAAAAAGATTAAATGATATTCCATAAGTTTTTACCCTATAGGTATAAATAAACCAAATTCTAATACATCATTTTTTTATTATATCATAAATTAATATTATAATAAAAAATGTTTTTTATATTTTAAAAATATACTAATAATTCTTTTATAATATAATGACTTTAACATATTTTTGTTAGATATATTTAAATACAAATACTTTTTAAATATAAAATAAATACAAATAAAGAGGTTCTTAGAGAAATGAACTTGAAGCAAATAGCTGGAATGATAATAACTTTTTTGGGAATAATACTAATGTTTTATTCATACCTAGCAAACTGGAAAAACGGAATGATTGCAGGCGATGATGCATATACCTTTGTAGCAGGAACAATATTTCTTATAGCTGGACCAGGGTTTTGGATAGGAGAGGTACCAAAAGAAGTTGCCGCAAGAGTTAGAACTGAAATTCTCGGTGCCAAGAAAGAAATTGAAAAAGGGGAGAAGAAATGACAATATATGCGTGGCTAATATTACTATTACTGGGAGTTTGGTATATTCTCTTCTATAAGTTTTATGGAGGTTATTTTCATAAGAGGATTGCTGAGGCAAAAGATGAAAACATAACTCCTGCACATAAATACTTTGACGGAATAGACTATGTTCCTGCAAATAAGTACATCCTTTATGGGCATCATGTAGGAGCTATTGCAGGGACCGGACCGATAGCAGGACCAACTATGGCAATGGCTTGGGGGTGGCTTCCTGGGATACTGTGGATTGCAATAGCAAACGTTGTCTTAGGTGCTGTACATGATTATCTTGCCCTAATTGCATCTATAAGGCACGAAGGAAAGACTATTGCGTTTGTAAGCGGGCAAGTTCTATCAAAAAGAGCTCAGTATATCTTCCAATGGTATATACTTTTTGCATTAATACTAGTAATAGCAGCATTCGTAATATTTGATGTCCAAGTATTTATGTCAACTCCCTCAACAGCAACAGCAATATTATGGTTTATGCCAATTGCAATATTCGTAGGTGTCTTAATATACAAGTTGAATTTCAAGCTACCATATGCAGTAGTAACAGGACTTGTTCTCTTATTGTTAGCGATGTACGCCGGCTATAAACTCCCATTGGTAATTAACAACTTTAATGCATGGATAACGATCTTATTGATCTACGGATGGATGGCAGGATGGCTACCACTATGGTACTTCTTGCAACCTAGAGATTTCCTCAATGTATACATTATGTGGGGAGGAATAATTTTGGGAGTTATTGGTCTAATATTAGCAAGAACACCTATTCAGTTGGATGCGCTATCTTCATTTACGTGGAAAGTTGTTGGTGGACAACCATCACCTGTATATCCTACGATAGTTCTAGTTATAGCTTGCGGTGCATTGTCAGGATTTCACAGCCTAGTTGCATCAGGAACTACAGCAAGACAATTGAATTCAGAACTAGATGCTCGAGCTATAGGATATGGAGGGATGCTTACTGAGGGACTTGTTGCTATGACTGTTGCGCTATCGGTGGCAACTATGATCCCCTTTGCGTATTCGTATTACAACCATGTACCGCTAGACCAAGTATTGGCCAACAAGTCAGTTCTTTATAATTATGTGGTTTCAAGTACCTTGCCATCGTTTATCAGAAGTTACGGCTTTGTTTGGTATAAAGCATTCGATATACCATTAGCTATAGGAACTCTATTTGCAGGACTGTGGTTTGCGACATTTGATTTTGCCGTTCTAGATACCACAAACAGGATTGCACGATTCACATGGAATGAGATTGTAGAACCATTGAGAATAAGAGCACCAACCGCCCATAAGATTCTTTCAAACAGATATCTAGGATCCCTTGTCGCTCTGTTAATAGGAGGTAGCTTAGCTTATACAGGTGCTCTGAATTATGTATATCCGGCATTCGCTGGTGCTAATCAGCTTTTAGCGGCTCTAGCGCTTATAACTACATCTTCATATGTCTACTACGAATTAAGAAGGTCGCTCAAACAATCTTTATTAGCATTTGTTCCAGCGTTCTTCTTATGGATAACAGTGACATCTGCACTTTTCTGGTATGAGTTTAAAGTTGCAATTCCAAAATTACAAACAGGGTTAGCAACTGGAAATGGAACTGCAATTTACTTAGGTGCTTCTCTGAGCACTATGGTAGCTATACTGCTAATATTAGACATTTTATTAATATTAGAGTTTATCAATGTCACTAGAAAAAAGAGAAAGAGGTGACAAATAAGTGGAAAAGCTAATAAATAAAATTAAAAATTTTTTTTCTTTTATCAAATATTTCTTGCCAGAATATTCAAAAATGAATGCCATTCAATCAATTGAAAAGGAGTATAGTGAATACCTTTCAGTTTTCCTGCTTTTAGTTTTTGGTGGAATGATAGGAATGCCCTCCCCTCCCAGTTCAGTAACTATAAGGATACTCCCAATGGCATTAGATGAGCTCAAGTTCTTGCAAAATAAAGGAAGGAGAGTGGATGACACATTAGGTGATATTATAGATGCAATAAATTTTGAGGATTAAGAAGGTAGTTAAAATGACCCTTTCTCAGATTTTACCTAAAGAAAAAGGCTTAGTTATGATTGTAGGGAAAGGAGGTGTTGGCAAGACTACTTTTTCTGCCATACTTTCGATCTATGCAAGTAAGCAATTACCTACCTTTGTCACATCTATAGATCCCGCTCATCACCTTGGAGATGTATTAGGCTATAAATTAGAACACAGGGAAAAAAGAATCGCTGAAAATTTGATTGCAAACGAAGCTGATATTGATGAGCTGATTAGAGAGTATCTGAGTAAATCAATAAATCTTCTTAAAAACTCTTATAAAGATATTACAGCTTTAAATCTTGATAAGTATTTTGACACGCTCAAAGACTCTCCTGGAATAGAAATAGAAGCAATGCTTCACTATATAGTGTCTCTTGTTAGAAAAGTGGACGAATATAAATATATCATTGTCGATACCCCAGCAACTAGCATAACTTCAAGGCTAATAGGGTTGCCGTGGGTTCAGGGAGTTTGGGTAGATAACTTAATAGACTTGAGATCGAAAATTGCAGGTCTTAAAGAGGTAATTGAATCTGTAAAAGCAGGGAAAAAAGTTACGATAGATGACAAAATACTAAAAGAATTGATTCAGATGAGAGAAGAAATTGAAAGAAATAAAAAGCTTTTTATGAATAGCGATTTTACAAAAATTATAGGAGTCACAACAACAGAGAAGCTCCCAATCGTTGATCTCGAAAGACTTTCAAATTCACTTAAAAATAGAGGAATAAAGATTAGTTCAGTAGTAATAAATAAATACAAAAAAGATGAGAACGGGTTGAGTGTTATCAACTATTTGAAGGAAAAATTTCCTGAGGCAAGACTCATTTTAGTTCCTCAAATGAATTATGAGGTCATCTCTATTGAAAAAATTGAGAAGGTTATAGAGAAAATAGAGGTGCTTTAGACGAAATGATATTAGGACTGAGTTCTACAGATCTAGCATTAATCGTTATAATAATACTTGGAGGAGTAACCCCATTTTTTTATTTCAGAGGAGAGAGAATTAACATAAGCAAAATGAAGGCTTTTTCAAAAGAGTTGCAGGAAAAATTAAATCCAAAAGATCAACTATACAAGATGTTAGGAACATTAGTAGGATTTGAAGCTGTTTTTGAATTAAAAAGAGATCATTTAAATAAAGCTGAGGCTGTTTTAATTCTTCTGCCCAGACACAGCGTAATATACTACCCATTCTCCAAGCTGACAAGCAAGTCTGATAAGTTTATTTTTAAAGCAATGTATAATGAAAATTTAAGGATTTCCCCTTCTGCTATAGAAAGAAAGAAAAAATTCTGTGAAAATAGTAAAATAATATTAATAAATGGGATAAAATATCATGCATGTGGAAAGGATGCAAACAAACTCTTGGAACTTATCTCTGGTATAGATCGGAGAATGAATTTAGTTAGAATAAGTTATGAGGATAAGCTCCTCTTCTTAGAATTTTTTACTAATAAAGAAGAGGTCGTAAAAGTCGCTATAGATATAATGAATAAAGCAAAAGAAATGTATCTGCCTTATACTTAAAGAATTTCCTAATATATCAACTAACTTCCTCTCAGTCAAAAATCGAAACAAATTATTCGCATTTCTTCATGAATGCATCTTTCATTTTTGGAAAAGATAGGAATGCCAGAAATTCATCAAAATAAAAAGTTTACTCCGCCATAAATGTCAAGACTTGCTGTTCTTATTCTCGGCTTCACTTATTTTTATAGCTATATGCGAGATAATTCTCCTTCAGACATGTAGAAAAATTCATTACAAATGTAAATAAGTTCATTGTCATGAGTTGCTATTGCTGCACCCCAATCATCTTTTCTATTTCCAAAAAACTCCATTAACCTTTCTATAATAAGCTCTCTATTTTTTTCATCAAGGTTGCTTGTAGGCTCATCTAATAATAATAAGGAAGGATCTGTCACCAATATAGATGCAAGCGAAACGAGCCTTCTTTGTCCAAAACTTAACCTATGAGGAACTTTATAAGCAAGATTTTCTATTTTAAGCTTTTTCATTTCTTCCAAAGCTAAGTTGTTAGAAATTTCTCTATTTACCCCTTTCGCAATCAACCCAAATGAAATTTCCTCAATCACGCTGGGATTAAACAACATATCATCTGGATTTTGAAATAAAAAACCTATTTTTTTCCTAACTTCAGATGCGTTTTTCTTGTCTATTTTTTTCAAATAAGTAGACTTCTCCTTCTTGCGGGAAGATCAATGCCGCAAGTATCATCAACAGTGTACTTTTACCTGAACCGTTGGGACCTGTTATGCATATTACATTCCCTCTCCTTAATTCCAAGCTGACATTTTTTACAGCTTTGGTTCCATCAGGATAAGCATAGCTTACATTTAAAAGCTTTGCAATTAAATCCACTTTTTACTACCTCTTAAATTTTGGTGCAAATAATGAAAAGAATAAAAATTGTTAACATAAAAGGAACAATCTTAATACTTAAAGAACTACGTCTGAGAGAAATTTCCATTCCTCCTCTTGATAAATACGCCAAATTGATTCTCTCGCCTCTTTCAAAGCTTCTTAAGAATTGAAATCCGACAAAATATCCAATTTCTTTTAGAGAAACTTTCAACCCTCCTCTTGACTGTAACATTAAGACGGAATTCCATAACATTCTTGTAGATATTAATGCATCAATTGAAGTTAAAGCTAAAAGAGATGAAAACCCTGAGGGGATGCCAATTGATGCAAACCCAGATGCCAATCTTTCTACCCCATAACATCTCGCCATAAGAGTTGGAAACGAAAGAGCAGCCCATACTTTAAAAAAGAACTCAAGTAATCCGTATATCCCAAAAGAAGGATCAATAAAATACCTAGGCACTGCAACTGCTAAAGAAAATAGTGGAATGAAAAACAGCGTATTTTTTAGTTGCCTCAATAAGCTTTCTTTCATTAAAAAGGCTACAAGAAAAGAAGAAAAGATTATAACAAGTGAAAATCTTATGTCTTTGGACAATACAACAAGAATTGGTGTCACTAGAGAAATAAGAGCAGCATCTGCTTCGCTAAAAAATCTATTTATTTTGTGATAATCCGCCAAATAACTTTTTTCAATAAACTCGCTTAATTTCTTTAGTGCTTCCATATTTCACTTACCTAGCTTCAATAATACCATTAGAATAAGAAATATCATTGCCATTCCAACTATGCCCGATATAATGCCTCCGATCCATTCGGATATTCCTGGAACTGTATATTCAGGAAATGGTGATTGTATGATGCTTTTTGAAGTGAGGTTCAATTCCTCTGCTACTTTGTCAAGAGGTTCATAAGAATAAGAAAATATTGTTGATCCTAAAAGTATTGCTATTATTGATATGAGAAGAATTATTATTGTGCTTTTTTTCATATGTATCACCTCTTTAGAAGATCGGGTCTATACTTACCTATAGCATATATCGCAAAACCCGTCACAAGCCCCTCAACTATTCCTAATATGGCATGAGAAATCACCATTACAGGTATAGTCACAGAGAGACCATAGCCAAAAGTGCTCTTAGACAGTCCAAGTTCCAAGCCGCACATAAATGCGGCAGAAACTATTCCCAGCCAACCCGAAATAGCGCCTGCTACTATTCTTCCTTTCTCGTTTTTATATAACTTTCTTAGAAGGACATACGAAAAAAATGAAACTACCGATGCGGTAACTGCCATATTGAGCGTATTAGCTCCATAAGTAGTTATACCACCATCTCCAAATAATAATGCTTGAATTAAGAGGACAATTGAGAGACCAACTATCCCAGCTTCAGGTCCGAAGATTATAGAAAGAAGGGGGGTTCCTATAAGGTGTGCAGTAGTACCCCCAGGTCCTAAAGGATAATTAACCATTTGAAGAGCAAAAACCGCAGCGGTAATAACAGCAAAAAAAGACGTAGAAAGCTCTTCTTTTTTTAGCTTAGATCTCAATCTTATATAAGAAAAATAATTATTGGAAGAGATATTACATAACATGTTATCCATACACTTTCAGTCAGATATCCGTCAGGTATATGCAAGATTTAACACCTGGTAACACTTCTACTTAAAAAATTCACACCAACTGGTATTTATTTTTTTTATTACATAAAAAATTTAAAAAAACAAAAATTAATAAAATCAGTATAAAAATAAAATGCCTTCCTTACTATCTAGCTTAGCCTTGCTATACTTTTTTGCTTCTTTTAGTAAGTTTCCCTCTAAATCCTCAGCCAAAGGTATACCTGACAATACGCATCCTGCAATAAGTATAGGCTCAGCTTTTTCAACTATAATTGCTTTAGGTGCGTTGTTGTAATACTTTAGAGCATAAATAACATAGCTCCCAACTGTGCTTCCCCTTGTATTCGGAAATATCAAGATTTTGTCTTTAATGCTTATTTTCTTGTCTTTAAAAATTATCTCTCCATTTTTCGCGTTTACTTCCCCTAAAAAAGATATCGGAAAGTTATATGCAACTATTTCTCCTTCAGCGTCTCCCTCGTTTAGAATTTTAACTCTTATTCTCACTTTTTCCTGCATACTACTTCACCCACTTTATTGAAAGGCACAATTGCTACTTTGACATCATGCATTCTTGGAAGATAGAATAAGCTCTTTCCACTTACCGTTACTATATTTTTAAACTTCAAACTAACAAAAGGAGATACGACCGGGCATGTATCTTTGATAAAAATAACTCCTTTTTCTTCAAGTTGCTGGAGTAGCCCCATCTCGTTTAACTTATTTAAAACATATCTTGATGTCGATATGATCACTGGTACATTGATTTTTTTACAGTCCTTTATCTGTATAGAAAAATTCAGAATTTCTTCAAGATCTGCGTGAGGGCAACCCATTAAAACAACATCAGGTATATAATCAATACTGTCCTTAACAATCTCTTTTAATTCATTTGCATCTATGTGTACCTTCTCCAATTCTCCAGCCTTTTTAATGAGATCCTTATATTCTGGTGTAATCCTATCTATTACGCTCATAGCTATATCTCCATTCGCACCAACCGCCGCAGTATAAGATTTTATAGCTTCAAAACTAGTCAGTCTATTTCTCTTAAACAAAGGAATACCGCTCTTTATTTTTTCTCCTACAATAATTCCTAAAGCCCCACTAATAGAAGGATCTGTTAGATCTATCTCTCCATCTATGATAATTTCGACCGTTGGAACCCTGTTCTCCTTTAAATGCAAACCAGCTTCATAAATTTTTCCAACAATAGCGCTCAGTATTGTAATTGGACCTCCTTCTCTATTCGTATAAGCACCATAGTACGTATTTGCCATCCCTACAGCTGAGCTTTCTCCCCATGCCAAATGTTCTCCCGGAAACGGCTTTCTTATAAGATAAGGGGTACATGTAAATGTAGGGTCAAACCCTAACTTTAGAACAAGTTCAACTATTCTTTTTTGCTTTTCTGCGAAATCTTCACTTATTCCCATTTTTTTCCAATCATCCAGATCCATTCCCACGGGGTTTAATGTAGAAAAGACCTTGACCTTTGCATTCTTTGATACTACGCTTTCGATAAATACTAATCCGGCATCTCCTATGGTTAAGTAAGAAAGACCTGAAGCGTGAACGTGGGAGACATCTACAAGTCTTTCTGCATTCAATGATTCACCAATTTTTATAATAGTCTTTAGAGCCAAAGCTTTTATTTCTCCATGCGCGCCATTTAGTATGCTTTCTTCCTCTTTAGTCAAAAACATTTACATTTCACCTGGAATTTTCGCTCTCTCGAATATAAATGAACCATTTAAAGGCTTTGTAGCATCGATTCCCATTTTTGCAGAAATTCCATCATTTGCACTTGGATCAAGCGTTGAACCTCTGGCATTTTTTACAACTATTAATCCTCTATCTGCTTGAAATCTTGTTGCGATAGCCCATTCTATCATGTTAGGATCATCTATATCCACATCGCCATCTACAACAACTACGTGTTTCAAGCTTGGATGAGCACCAAAAGCAGCCAGTATAGCATTTTTTCCATCTCCATCGTGATTTTTATCAATTGATATAGCGGCATGAAGCCATCCTCCTCCAGCTTGAGTTAACCTAACTTTATGCACCTTAGGAACAACGAGACTTACAGCTTTATATATTTGCGCTTCTTTTGTTATCCCCATTAATAGCTGATGCTCTCCCCCTCCTGGAAGTATCGCATGAACAGCTATCGGTTTTTCTTTCAATGTGTATATTCCATTGATTTTTATTAGAGGTTGCTTCCTTATCCTGTCATAGGTACCCATTATGTCGACAAAAGGCCCCTCATTTACCATTTCGTTAGTTATAGTAGCTTCAATTATTATCGATGTTCCAAGAGGAACTGGGTTATTCCACAATGGACTTTTTACTATCGGAAGTTTCTTTCCTAAAAGATTCGGAATAAGCTCAAATTCGAATTGGTTGTATGGAGGCGAAATTGATGAAACCAGCTCAATAATTGGGTGAGCCCCAAGCAATATTGTGACCTTTGTATCCTTTCCAAGCGATTTGTTATTTTCAATTATTCTATACAAGTGCCTTGGCACTATCCTAGCAACTGCGCTGTAGTCATCGATTACCATCGTTCTATGAATACTTGCATTATATGACAATTCGGTTTTTGCAATGAAAATCGTTGAAGTGAAATAAAAGCCTCCGTCTTTCTCATAATATTTCAGTGCGCCTAGCTTACTCAATCCATAATTACTCTTTTCATAATATTTGTCAAAATCAAACTCTACATATGGATCTTTTTCAGGCTTCAAATCAGTCACTAGTCTATAGAAATCCTCTAAATTTTTAAAGCCAAAAACTTTTAAAAACTTCTCCCTTGTTTCAAATAAATTTGAGATTATTGGAAAAGGTGTTCGAGACGCTCTAAATAGAACAGTAGAAGATCCTTGATTTTTCTTTATCAATAGAGGTATTTCAAATTCTTCATTGTATTCTCTATCATTATATTCTCTTATATTTTCGCTTTCGCGAAGTTTGTTAATGAGAAGTAATTGTTCTAAATTTTTCAAGGTTAGCCCCCTTTATCTTTTTAAATCAGTAAACCATAAATTATTATTAACTATAAGAAATTTTAACAAAACAATAAATATATTTTCAATTTCTTAAGATATAACAAATTTAACCTCAACGTCTATCCTTGTAAGCTTTTAAGGTTTTTAATCAAAGTATTTACGTCAGGAGCTCTTGAAAGAATGAATGGAATCCCATCGCTTTGTGCAAGTTTAATTGCAAGCGGATCTACAACTTTTGGACCGTGAACTACTACTGCTCTTGGCTTCAAGAAAGAAACTTTTACAGCGACCATTGGGGACCTCCCCGTACCTACATTCGTAAAGATCAGCGCTCTTTCTGTAGTTAGACCCATTATTGTTAAAAACTCGTAACCTGACAGGGTTTCTATAGTAGCTATGCTATCCAAAACCGTATAGCCATATATATATTTGTTCAATTCATCTTTTCCATACAATACTTCTCCATTTATAGCCTCAACTACTTTCTCTAGTGTGACTTCCTTAGTAAATTCCCTTATATCTAAAAGGGCAGTAGCGGGTAATCTTAAATTTCTCGCAAGCTCTTTGACCGTAATCCATCCCCTTTTTTCATCTATTTCGAGAAGAGAAATCACAAATTTCCTTATGAACTTACTGCCAGGTGATCTTCTACCCTTTTCGTAATCGCTAAGAACGCTAGAAAATACCCCCATTTTCTTTGATATTTCAAGCTGAGTCACATTAAAGATTCTTCTCCATTTCTTCATTGCTTCTCCAGGATTTTCACTCCATGCAATTTCGCCAGCAATTTCTTTGGAAATCCTTTCTATTATAAAATCAGAGATCAATTAAAAATCCCCTGATATAATTTAATATTACAAATAAAAATATTTTTAGATAATAGTCAAAAAAATATAAAAGCTTAAAATAGAAAGTTTTTTTATAGGGCCCGTAGTCTAGCTTGGTAGGATGCGGGGTATGGCTTTATTGCCACCCGACTCGGGACCGGGGAACACTGGCGAATATCCCCGTGGTCCGGGGTTCAAATCCCCGCGGGCCCACTAAAAACCTTATAGCTCTTTAATTCATTGCTTCCCCATTAATCTTTTTAAAAAGCTGTTTTTTGTTTAGCTTTTATTTAGCTATTACATTTTTATTACTAGAGGTATGAGATAAGTCCAAATGGGCAGCATACACTAATAAGTAGCTATGATCGATTGGGAATTATATTCGTAGAAGATTAAATGTGATCATTATTACATAAGACTTAAAAAATTGGTTAATTGTTTTAAGGGTTTTATTACTATTTTATCACCTATATCAAGTCGATTCCAAATTCCTCGATAAAATAATTAGATAGCTTATTGCTTTTTCTCTTCTTTCTTCTTCTTTCCTTTACATCTTATACTTAATACCACCAATTAAGTTTAAGATATCAAATATTAACTTTATAACATTTATAACTTTATAAGGGAAACATCTATGCGAATAAAAAGAGAAAAGCCAAGTAAATTTGAACTGATTCAACTAAAAAGTGTAATAGCATACCAATTTGGTAAAGAAGCTGTAGAGTCTATATTCAAAAGTAACAATAGCATTGAAGTAAGCAGGTATTCTACCGGAAGAATAAGAACTGTATATATAAACGGAGAAGAAGCCTTATACTTCAATCCTAAAATAGGGCTATTTTCTTTAAGTATGTACGGAGCTAGCCTAATATTTCCAAGCATACCAAAAGAGACAAAAAGGATCGCAGTTATTACAGAGGTATTTGAAAATTATACTAAAAAGACATTATTAGCTCCTGCTGTAGCATGGAGCACAAATGATATAAGAGATGGCGATGAAGTTTTTATTGTAAATGAAAATGGAGAGCTTTTAGCTTTAGGGAAGGCTCTTTTGTGTCATGAAGAGATAAAAAAGATAAAGAGGGGAAAAGTAGCTTTAATAAAAAGAAAAAGGTGAAATATAGCTTTGGTTGACAGAATCGGTTTACATATTATAAAAAGAGGGGTAATAGGGAAAGGATTTAGAGGCGTTTCTGGCTTTAAAGGGTTCGGTGCAGTAGGTATCATATCCGCATTACATCTCGTAAATTCATTAAAAATGGAAAGAATAGGCATTATAACGACAAAGTACCACCCAGAGTATGTTTATAGAGATGATTACGGTATAGCATATCCGTTCGAAATCTTTGCAAGCAAAGAGAATAAGCTTGTTGTTTTTGTCACTAGGGAAATTCCTGACGAGAGAATAAGAGATGAATACGTATATGAAATAACAAAATTTGCAGCAAAATATGGAATTTCTCCATTAGTTTTAATCGGAGGACTCGATAAAAAATTTAAAAACAAAGAAGATGAAAAAATGAGGTGGCTAAAGAACTCCTATTATCGTGGTGAAAGCATTGATGCAGAAGAACTTGAAAAAGGTCTGCTAATAATCGGACCTCTTGCATTGCAACTCATGTATTCTGAGCTCTTGAAAGTGCCTGCGATAGTTCTACTTCCATATGCAAATGCAGAGACCCCTGATCCTGCAGCTGCTGCAACAGCTATTGAAGCCTTAAACAAGCTGTTCAGCTTAAGTATTGATAATTCCAAGCTTATAGAGGAAGGAAAAATGATAGAAGAAGAAATAAAGAAGCTTGAAGAAATCGCGGCTTCACGTGCAGGAAAAGAGCCATATATGTAAGAATTTTTTGATGATGAGCGAATCCGGGTCTTTATTTGAGCAGATAACTGCAATGAAGAAAGGCCGATTCGTACTGAAAAATAAAAAATTTACTGAATAGTATAGCCACCGTCGACTACTAGCAAATGTCCAGTAATAAATTGAGATTCTTCGGAAGCAAGGAATGCGACTGCATTTGCAATATCTTCAGGTTTTCCCATTCTCCCTACTGGAATCAATCTCTTATATATTTCTGCCGTCTGTTCATCTACTTTTGTCCCAGAGGTTTCTATAGGACCTGGTGCAATTGCATTTACTGTTATTCCGAATTTTGCTACTTCTAAAGCCAATGCTTTTGTAAACCCGACGACTCCTCCTTTGCTTGCGCTGTAATGAATTAGACCTGGAAATCCCACAATTGCGGCTATTGAAGATATGTTTACAATTCTTCCATAGGAATTTTTCATCATATTCGGCAAAACTGCTTTTGAAAATAGGAACATGCTTTTTAAGTTTATATTTAATACCCTATCCCAATCAGATTCTGTCATCTCAATGAAGGGTTTGCTAGGATATATCCCAGCATTGTTAACTAATATATCAATTTTTCCAAACTTACTAATACCTTCTTCAACTGATCTCTCAACATCTTCTTTGTTTGTAACATCTCCTTTAAATGGCAAAACTTCAACTTCTAGATGTTCAATTTCTTTTGCAGTTTCAAAAATCTTATCTGAGATATCAAAAAGAATTAAGTTTGAGCCTAATGATGCCAGTTTTTGTGCTATTCCTTTTCCAATTCCCATTGCAGACCCAGTTACTATAGAAGTTCTGTTCTTAAAAGACATTTTTCCCACATTTATTAAATAAAATAATGTTATTTATAATTATTTAGTATATATTTTATTTATTCATGTTTTTTACGTAAAAATTAATCTATATATAAATCAAGTAGAAAATCAAAATATGCTTATGTTCCTAAAGCGCTAATTCTCTTAAGTATATCAGTCCTTGTTACTATCCCTTTAGGCTCACCAACAGCATTAACAACTATCAGCCTTCCAACGCCATGCAATTCCATTATTCTTACAGCGTCCATAATATCTTCATCTTCCCTGATTGTTACTACATGCTTTCTCATGTAGTCTTCTACCTTAGCTTTAACATTGCCCTCACTATAAGCTTTTGCTATATCTGTAGTTGTTATTATTCCCACTATCCGCTCATTTTCTATGACTGGCGCTCCTCTTATTTTTTCTCTAAAAAGCAAAGAAGAGGCCTCTCTCAATGGCATCTGAGAAGTTAAAGTAACTAGATTTTTCGTGGCAACTTCGCCAACATTTTCCCTCGGAATACTGACAAGCCTTTTTATCAATATTGCTATTTGTCCCGTTGATCTATCAATATGCTGAATTTCTCCATCTATGAGTAATCTATTATAATCTGTAGGTCCAAGACGTATAATATCTCCTTCTTTAAGTTCATCCAAATTTCCATTAGCTTTGAGAATGGCCTTTGCACCCGCAGGGTTTAATACATCCATTATTTCTATAGAATATGCTGTTACGTTAGTTTCATTTCCATTTTTCTTTATTCTTAAAGACCCATATGTTACAATTCCATAGCTTTTTATAAGCTCTTTTGCCTTTAAAGTGGGCATGTATCCCCCACTTGGTCCAGTTTTACTTTCTAACAGTCCCAGACTTCTCAAGCTTGATATTATGTTCCTTACCGTACCTTCATCTTTTCCTATTTGTTGAGCGATCTCTATACTCTTAACAAGTCTGTTATTTTGTTCGTACAGCTTTATCAGTGCTAGTAAAACTTCTCGCTGCGTTTGGGTTAATTCATACATATACATAAATCATTCCTCTAAGAATGCTATTCCAAGAGTTTATTTTAAGAAAAAATACTATAATTATAAATAAAATTTAATATAGCTATATATAAATTTTTTTTCATAAATATTTTTAATTAAGAAGAATCTATAGTTTAAATATCTTTTAAAAATAAACTATCCATGAATTAGTTTAGAAAAGTAAAAGTTATTTAACAAAATTTTTAAATATTTTTTGCAATTAATTTATTAAACATTATTTTTGCTACATAGAGCCTTCTGGTATATTTAATGCTATGTCTAAAAATTTTAAAAAGTTCCATAAAAGATGGTGTAAAATTGCGAAAAGTTTATATAGAAGTGATAAAAAATCTATCTTTGAATTATCTATATAGAAACTTTTGAAGTTTAATAAAGCTTCATTCATCTTGAGGTGACATGAATGTCAGTTGAACCTACAGGAATTCCTGTATTAATTTTAAAAGAAGGGACACAAAGAACTGCAGGAAGGGATGCCCTTAGAAACAATATAATGGCAGTTAAAGCAATCAGCGAGGCATTAAGAACCACATATGGTCCTAAGGGAATGGATAAAATGCTCGTCGATAGCCTTGGAGACATCACCATAACTAACGATGGTGCCACCATTCTAGATAAGATGGACATCCAACATCCTGGAGCAAAAATGATGGTCCAGATTGCTAAAGGACAAGATGAAGAGGTAGGAGATGGAACAAAAACAGCGGTTATTTTAGCGGGAGAGCTGTTAAGGCAGTCAGAAGATTTGCTTGATAAGGGGATACATCCTACTGTAATAGTATCTGGATATAAAAAAGCGGCTGAAGAAGCAGAAAAAATAATCAAAGAAATCAGCGAGCCTATTGACATTAATAACAAAGAAATTCTAAAGAAAATTGCGACGACAAGCTTATACAGCAAGGCCGTACAAGGTTCAAGAGATAAGCTGGCAGAAATTGCAGTTGAAGCTGCAACAAGAGTTGCTGAAAAGAGGGGAGACAGCTATTTTGTTGATCTAGATTCAATACAAATCATCAAGAAATATGGTGGAAGCCTCTTAGATACAATGCTTATAGATGGAGTAGTCATAGATAAAGAAGTAGTCCATCCAGGGATGCCTAAGAGAGTAGAAAATGCGAAAATTGCGCTTCTTGACGCCCCGCTA
>NZ_JBMFSV010000013.1:0-3838 GCF_049967375.1 Fervidicoccus sp.
TGCATGCATAAACATGTTCTCCAAATACCTTGCTCTCGAAAGCCTTTAAGCCATATGCAGAACCAAGAAGGGATGCAGGAAATTAAAAATGAGGGGATGAGATTAATCTATGAACTTATATGAGATCTGAATCTCTCCTGCAATTTAGGGTAATTATGAGGTCAGATTCCTAACTCTTATAAGAAATTTGATTTTCTTAAAAATGAAGAAATTAATAAGCAAAGTAAATTAAATGCTATTTTATTTTAAAACTTTGTCAGCTTTCTCACAATTTTATCATTATTATTCACACAAAAAGAGAGAGCAACTTATATGATATGAACGATACTACGATAGCAACATTTATCATATAGCCAGTTACTGCAACGACCCCTTTTATAGACTTGGTTTCTGAATATAAAACAGAAAGCGTAGCAATACAGGGAACATAAAGTGTAGCTGCAAGAAGTACTGCATATGCTTGAGGTGCAGAATATCCTAAGGCACTTATAGCTTCATTTACACTCACATTTCCTCCACTGAGCAAGACTGACGTTTCTAAAAATCCTTCTTTTGCCACAATGCCTGTTTCAAAAAGAAAAGCGGTTTTCCATGCAGTAACGTCATTCATTCCATACATTTTGCCAATTGGAGATAGGAAGCTTCCAATATATGATGCAATGCTGTCTTCTATTGATGGAGCATAATTTCCGCTCGGCGAAAAGTTTAGAAGAAACCAAACAACTATAGAAAGTGCAAATATAATAGTACCTGCTTTTTTAAGAAAATGCTTGCTGTTGTCCCAAACATGCCACCAAATGACTTTTGCTATAGGTTTATGTATCGGAGGGACTTCCGCTATCATTTCAGATGGTTCTTTGCTTTTTAAAATAAACCTTCTAATCAATAGCGCAGATAAAAGGGCTATAAGTATGGAAATTGCGTATATAGAGACCATCACAGAAGCTCCTAAAATAGGAGATGTGAAAAATACCGATACAAATGCCATTATGATAACTAGTCTCGCTTGACATGGCACAAAAGGGACGGAATAAATTAGTGAAAGGCGCTCATTTTTATCTTCTAAGCTTCTAGTTGAAAGCACACCAGGAACATTACAACCCAAAGATAAAGTAAGCGGGAATAAAGACCTTCCGGTAAGTCCAAAGATTTTAAAAAACCTATCGAAAGATAATGCGATCCTGATACCTAATCCAGAATCTTCTAAAACGCCTAATAACGCATAGGTAGTCATTATTAGTGGCAAGAAGCTTAACACAGCACCAACGCCCGGTATTATTCCATCACAAATCAATGAGGCAATCCAATTAGGCACGTATAAAGATAAAAACGGAAAGAGAGTTGCAGAGAGCCTATTAAAACCTTCAGATATTATACCGCTTAAACTATAGTTCTCTAAAAGCTCGCCAACCTTTTCAAGTCCTACGTATTTGAATATTACATTTAAAGGAAAACCTATGTTGATTGTAAATGCTATAGCAAAAATCGTAAAGTAAATCAAAATTGAAAACAAAAATCCCAATACTGGAACAAAGAATATTCTTTCGATCATAGAAGGTTTCTTTTCTACAGCTTTTTGTGCAACGTTCTCTTTTACAATTTTTTCAACAAAATCATACCTTCTAGATATTACTACTTCTCTAGGAGTTCTGTTGTAGTTTTCTATATATTTCTTAATAAGCTCTTCAGCCTTTTTCTTTATTTCATCACTACCTAAAGCATTAAGAACATATTTTTCTACAAGCTCGTCTTGCTCTAAAAGCTTAATAGCTATCCATCTTAACCTCCATTTAAGCTTTGATTTAAATGGAATAAGAGCATTTTCCAGCTCTTTAATAAATGGCTCTAGTGACAGGTAATTTATGTTTAAACTTCCTTCTTTTTTGCTTTTATTTATCGATAAAATCTCTTTAAGCAACTCGTCTATACCTGACTTTGTCAAAGAGGATATTGGAATTAATGGAACTCCCAATTCTCTCTGAATTCCATCATATCTTATATGTATTCCCTTGCTATGGGTAATGTCACTTTTCGTAAATGCAAGGATTGCGTTAGAGTAAAGTTCAAGAACCTGCGCTGCAAAATAAAGCGATTTTATTAAATCTAAGGAATCTACGAGTATTAGTATCGCATCCCATTTACCATTTAATATATTTTCAAGCGTTATGCTCTCTTCAGGTGAAAAAGAAGAAAGGTTATAAGTGCCAGGCAAGTCTGAAAAGCATAAGACATTACCATTATACCTTACTCTTCCTTCTTTTTTCTCTACAGTTGTCCCAGGCCAATTTGCTACTGACACGCTCTCTCCTGTAACTGTATTGAAGAATGTCGACTTGCCTACGTTTGGGCTTCCTGCTACTAAAATTTTAAAGTTGCAGAATTCTTTGCTGTTTTCCTCTTTGGCATTGAAAGGCATCATATCTCACTCTTACTCACTCTCATTAAGGTATTTACGGATAAAGATAAAAAATATTGAATATATACAGAACTTCATAATTATAAACAAAGTAGCTAATAAGCACATTAGTAGTTTTAATTTATTGCAGTTATTTTAATGAATATATATCGAATATAATATGGTGATACCCTTGATTAAAGCTTTAACTTTTGATGTATGGGATACAATACTCAATGAAGATAAATTTTATCAATTGCTATCAATAAATATAGGTAAAAAGCTGGGGAAAAGTGGTGAGGAAGTTTTTAAGAATATAATGAGCATTGATAGAGATGCAATTAAGATCAGACTCGAGGGTGGGTTTAAGAATATAATCTACGATACTGCCGAATATTTTTCAAACAGACTTGGACTAAAAAACCAAGAGGATTTATTTAACAGCGTAATTGAGATTATCGAAAGCGAAGAGATATGCTCTCTTGCTTTTGAAGACTCTATAAGTTCTATACATGAAATTAAAAAAATGGGAATGAAAATTGGATTGGTTGGAAATGTTTTATTTTGGCCTGGTATGATAACAAGGCTTATTTTGAAGCGCAATGGATTGCTTGATTACTTCGATGCTACAATATTTCAGGATGAGGTCGGTTACCAAAAGCCAAGTAAAGAAATATTCCAAATTGCTAGCAAAAGGCTTAATGTAAGTCTGAACGAGCTTGGCCATATCGGGGATTCGCTGGAAAACGACTTTGTCGGAGCAATATCTTCAGGAATGTACGGGTTCTTGATTAAGAGAGATCTGAACGCTAACTATATTGAGCTTGGTAAAAAAGCATATGCGATCAGATCTTTGTCATTCCTTTCAGAAATAATTAAAAAAATAAATAAGGCTTAAATTTCCACGCTTTCTATTTTTACTCCATCGGTTCCTAATTTAGTCCTGAAAGTTAGAGTTCCATGAAGCTTCATAGCTGTTTCAATAACATCTTGATTCTCAGGCGTTAATGCAATTACACATCCTCCCCCACCAGCTCCAGTAAGCTTAGATCCATACGCTCCAGCATCTCTAGCCACATAAACTAGCTCATTTAACCTTCGTGTTGATACTCCTAAAGCATCTAACAATGAATGATTTAGGTTCATGAAGCTTCCAAGCTCATGAAGATTGTTATTGAGAAGTGCGCTTTCCGCTTTTTCTACAGTATTTCCTATAAGCTCCATGATTTTCATATATATTTCTGGATAGCTTTCTATCTTTTTTCTTACCATTGCTACCATGTCTTTTGTTCTGCTTTCCCTTTCTACATAGCCTATAAGGAGAGGAATCTCTTCTTTGACTTCAATGGGGGTCCTTTCAACGGTTTTATCGATGTATTTAATTTTCAAAAATCCTCCAATAGCAGTAATGGATGTATCCATAGGAGAGGCTATTCCTTGGAC
>NZ_JBMFSV010000013.1:3848-31334 GCF_049967375.1 Fervidicoccus sp.
TACCTGCCATCCTAAGTTCGCTATTTCTTCTTTTTTAAGCTCATATTCATTTACATATGCATAAGCTGCTATTGTGCTCACCGCAACTGCAGCCGATGTTCCAAGCCCTGCACCGACAGGCATCTCTGATCTTATTTCAATATTAACTCCAGCTTTGGTTCCAATATATTTTGAAGTGACTTCTATGGCTTTGTTTATATATGCTATTGCTGGAAGTATGAGTCCATAATCAGTTTCAAGTACAACCTCATTGCCTATATAAGAAATTACAATACCTGGAACCCTTAGGTCTCTAGCATTAATCTTTATTACATCATCATTTCTTTTTTCTGCAATAGCATAAATTCTCTTGTCTATAGATACTACTAATGCGGGATAGCCGTACACAACAGCATGTTCGCCAAAGAGAGTTACTTTTCCAGGTGCAGATGCAATTACCTTTTTATTCATATAAACCACCTTTTCATATCGCCGCAAGAAGAGCTACAATAATTGATGCTCCAACTAGCGTCATAAATAAAACACCAAGAGAAACACCAAGCTTGTTAAGTGCCCCAGAAATAACACTTACAAGCAACATTCCAAAAATTCCTGGAATTCCTGCGTCATAATATGCTAATAATACTGCTATAGCGACAAATAGTCCGTAAAGGGACTCTGCGGAAATCCTATTAAAAACGAATAACGTTAGCCTTCTTGAATACTTCACTATAAGGGGGTAAGAGATCGCAAGGCTAATAATGACTGAATAGATCGCTATTAGTACAATGAAGGAATAAGAATAATGAGTAAGAATGTAGTGAAATGGTTTATCGTTTATTGTTGGTATCATCTGGAAAAATGGTGCAGCTGGTCCTGCGCTCATTGGACCTGTAGCCGCTCCTATTACTAAGAGAGGTATAAGAGTCCCACCTATATACGTTCCTAGCTTAATTCCTTCTCTAACAGTATAGGCAAGGACTGAGCCTTGAAGCCTATTCCTTTTAGTCTCCCTCAGTGTATCTCCAATTAATATTGTAAGCCCGACAGGGGACATGACAGTTGCTAGAATAGAGCTTATGGGCGACCATATAAAAATATGAAGAATTTCTTCTTTGGTTAAGTTTTTAAAGGGATTAATGCTTATTTTTCCTACCTTTGAAAGCTTCACAATTTTTTTGCCTTTCTTTTCCATGCTCTTTCTTAGTTCACCATTAAGAGAGGTGAATATTTCGTAAATTATAGGACCAATTGTAATCCCAAGAAATAAGCTAATGCTGACGGGCTTTCCATAAACTCCTCTTATACCCTGAACAAGAATTGCAAATGCTGGTATTGCAAATAGACCAAGCAACTTGTTTTTAGAAGTAACCGCTAAAAAGATAACGCCACCCAATATTAGCCAGAACCATCTTGCCACCTTGATGCTCATAATTAGATCTGTTGTATTTAACCAAGCCCCCAGCGGCATTAACACATAAGAGACCACTAAAACGAATATAGTAACAGTTATGGCTGCAACTAGAGCGGCTGAATTCCCCTTTCTTAGTAAAGTATCTGCTAGGCCATGCTCTTTCGCAACTAAGGCATCTGGAACTTGTGGAACCGCCATCACTCCTCCTGGGATCCCAGCTAAGGCCACAGGTATAGCGTCTGCAATCTTGAATGCAACTATAGAAGCCATAAACCACGCTAATACCACAATCGGATCAAGACCTGCAAGCAAAAGAGCTAAGGCTACTGGCGCCATTGTAGCTGTTTCATCTGTTCCTGGTAAAATTCCTATAAAAATGTAAATTATTGAAGAAATAGCAGCTAATACGGTAGAGTAAATGATTATGGATGCAACATCCATGTTAATTCTCCTCGATAATTACTCTTTTAACTTTTGTAATTGGTATAGAAATCAAAAAGCCTATAGATGCACCTATTGCTCCTAAAGTTATCTTCAACGCGTTAATGAGAGAGGGGTTAGATCTCATCGCAATATAAGGTGCAAAGTAATAAAGTAAAAATGCAAAAGCTATTGAAATAAGAGATGCAATCGTCAGCTCTTTTAATGATACGTACTCTCCGTACAATTCTATATATGTTTCGGCATCCTCGTCCAACAAATATTCCCTCCAATTACCAAAAATCTTAAGACAATTTCTGAAAAAAACTTTATAAATTTGTCGAATTTTAAAAAATTATTGAGAATCTCTATGCTTAAATGCGGTTTTAACTTGAATACCTGTTTCTACTAAAAATAACTCAACGTATGGGGAAACTTTGGCGGAAATTAGATGCCCTCCTGCAACCTTTTCATGCCCAGTAGCAAAAGTTGCATGCGCATGAAAAGCAATATTGCCATCGCTTTTCACAAAATAGTTACCTGTAATTGAAAGTAATTCTATGGTGCTGTCTCCATTTCTAGTGAATTTAGAAACTTCATACTGGTTCGTTTTTCTATTTAAAACGCCTATTTCAACTTCTTCCAAGCCGCCAATACCTACTAAATATCCTCCTTTTAAATCATTTACTTGTATAAAGGAAATAACAAAGTCAGGCAACTTTGATCCTTCTGGGATTTTTAAAGGTATAACTTGCATTATTTACACCTTAATTATAATTTTTATTTTCTAATTATTTGAACTTATTGTTATTATACAAATTTTTAAAATAATTTTAAAAAATTAAATTTTTTTTAAAAAAAATGTAAAAAAAGTAAAAAATTATCTTTATTAATAAAAAATTTATTTTTTATATTAAAAATGAGAGGGTGAGAATCTTGACTAAAATGGCTGTAGTGGTATTTTCTGGAAGTATAGATAGATTAACTGGATTGGCAATGCTAGTTAGCGGAGCAGTAGCAATGGGATATGAAGTTGAGCTGTTTCTCCAACTATGGGGAGTATATGCATTTAAGAAGGACGTTGTAAAGAAAAACATGAACTTTAGCGAATTCCAGGACAAGGCTCCAGAAGTGGCAAAAAGATTGCAAGAGCTAAATGTCCCTTCATGGTTCGATATAATTAAAGAAGCAAAGGAAAATGGAAGTGTCAAAATTTATGCGTGTTCAGCTGCAGCTAGCATATGGAACGTTAAAAAGGAAGATCTTGAACTAGTAGACGATATAATTGGCGCTGCAACTTGGATAGAAAAAATGTCTAAAGCGGATATAACTTTATTTATTTAATAATTTTTCCTTTTTTTAAACCTTTTCCCAATCTTAAAGAGAAAAGGTTCTTTCAGGGAACTAGTAGGTTCTCTGCATTTATTCACGAATATTTTTTACTCTGCAGAGAAATGAGATGATCAGAGATCCTTCTGAAATTTTAAAATCCTTCTTGTAAGAAATTTTTTATGTGTTTATCTGGGTTTATGTGAGCTATCTGCCCTGAAGGGTATGAGGGTTAGGTGTTCAATTAGAGCTTCACGCCCGCAACTTCATCTAGGGGTTCAGAAGTCTCACCGCTCCCCTTTTCGCAGGTAAATATTCCACGATTTTAATCACGAACCAAATTACTTAAAACCTTTGCCCATTCATTTTCTCGATACAATGTGAGGTTTCCTGAGCGTCCATCTTTATAAATTCTAAAATGAGCATGTTCTATTCCCTATATCATCATTAGCCTTAGGAAGAACTATACTTTCTAGAGAAGCCGGTTTCACCAAGTGTCTTATCCTGCCACTTCTAGGAGTGTATGGGCCAAATAAAATGTCCCTTTTTTCGATAATTTTTATCTTTTCCAACTTTTCTGAAGTTTTGAATCCACAATTATCGCATTTATATCCCTTTCCTTTTCCAGCACTTTTAAGCCTTTTTCCGCACTTAGGACACAGAGGATTAAGCTCCTTTACGGTCGGGGATAGAAAGTATACCCATAGTTTTTCGGCTTCAAATATAATACCTTCATCCTTTTTCTCAACGGCTCCTCCCAATATTCCTATGTTATCACCTTCCTTTAACCTAGAAGCTATCTCATTCATCGGATTAGTTTCAGAGTAAAAAATTACATCGATAGTTCCGCTTCCATCAGAAACTTCAATTAATACATGTCCTCCTTTCTTTACCTCCGGCTTTTTAGTTACAGTACCATATATGTAAGCAGCTTGATATACTCTTAGATCGTTTATTCTTCTGAAAACTTTATGTGCATCAGTATGCTGGTTTGTCTTAAAAATGCACCATTCCCAAATTTTTTCTTCTATCTTCAGTTTATAGAATGCATCAACCATATCTTTAGGCTCATATCCTCTTATGCCTATAAGCACGGGATCTGGACCCTTCGGTGAAGCAACTAAAAGTTTTCTTTTCTCGTCAAAATTGTTAAAAAGAGTTTTATACGAAAGTAAAACTTTTCCTGCAGTTAAATTATCTATCTTTCTCTCTCCGGTTTCTCCTGGCATTCTATATGCTAAAAGTTCGAAAGTTGAGTCATCTCCGCTGTACATATATCCTAATGCAGAAACCGCTCCTATAATGCTCTTTTCTCCTTCAAATACCAAGCCAAACTTGTCTGCAAATCTTATTCCCTCTATTATAGGAACGTAATCTGAAAGTGCTTTTTTATAAATGTTATACGCTTCTTTTTTGACGATATCTACCGGATCTTCAGAAATTAGTATTGTCCCCTTTCCATTTCTTTCATTTGTGCTAGAATATTTCTCTGAGTATCTTCTATGCAACGACAAAATTTTTTCTACAGATGATCCGCTACTGACATCAACAAGAAATGAAACAGACGCGTTTCCTCTAGTTTTTAGAGGGATGTTAGGATTAAGCCTAACCAAATAAGGTCCTTTAACTAATTTTGCTCCATTTATCTCCTTTAAAATTTTTTTAATTAAAAAAATTGTGTAATGGGTTGTACACCCAGAAAAGTTAGTATCGTAACCATCAAGTGTTATTGCTAAATGCTTCACTTCCTCTTTAGCTCCTTCCCCTCAACAACTATCATTGTAAGGGTAGATCTTACTTTAGGCAGTTTTCTTATATGTGAAGCGATTATTTCTTTAAGTTTATCCATAGTATCTGCTTCAACCTTCGCGATTACGTCATAAACTCCATATACTACGTAAGCTTCTGTTACTTCATTTATTTTTGTTATATCATTGAATACTTCTTCTTCACTTCCAATTTCTGCATTAATTAGTACAATTGCAGATGGCATTTAATTTTCCACCTATATATTATTTCTATGTCATCATATTTAAATAATATGCTTTTATTCAATTTTAACTAATAGTTAAAATTAAATACAAAAAGAAAGACGGCCTTAAAATTAGAATATACTTTAGCGATATTAAATCTGAAATAATAAAGTCAATAATACAATAATCAAGCAGATAGCTTGATATAATGTCGATCCTATGAATCGTGAATTCCTAAAATGGTTGTTTTTCCATTAAAGATTTCTTGTGTTTCTTCAAAGTTTCTCTCTGATCTTATATCCGTGATTTCTTATTCCAGAAAAATAAACATCTGCATCTATATCTTTTTTATAAATTTCTTTCTCTATCTTTTTTCTGATTTCTTCTTCTTTTTCAACTTCGTAAAAACCATATGCGGCAGGTCCCCAGCTGCTTTGACCTATACCTACTGTGCCTGAATGCCTTAAAACTTCGACTGCCTTTTCTGTCTCTTCAGAAGAAAATTCTCCGCCTTGATATTTACTGAAATACTCGCCCATGTGTTTCTGTATGTCTTCAATCCCTTTTCCAAAAAGCCCAATATTTTTAGAAATCAAGCCTCTTATTGTTTTTTCCCAAAGAGATAGCCTTAGTTTTCTTCCAAGTTCTTTTTCTTCATTCGGACTCAGCATAAATTTTTCATCTTCTTCCTTCAAACCTATTTTTTTTCTAGGTACTATTATTACTACTTTCCATCCATAAGGAAATGATATCCTTGTAATGAGTTGTGGGAGGTCTTTAACTTTTGACGGAGGTTCCAGTTTATTCTCTTTACTGAACCTACCACTGTCTACCAAAAATCCCCCATAAATAAAGCCATATATGCCTATTCCAGATATCGTCCCTCTGCCGGCTAGAACTGCTATTTTCTTCAAGTTTATTTTTTTACTGCATATCACAGATAAACCTTTAGCTATAGAAAGGGATAGCTGAGTCGTAGACCCTAGACCTTTTTGACTTGGAGGAGATGTCACAATGCTATATGACACATTCCCTTCTCCGCATATATTCAGGTGATAACGGAATATTTTAGCTTCTTCTTTCTTGTATTCATCGCTTTTTTTCTCCTCAATTTTTACGATTGTCTTTGGCTCTTCAATATAAACACCTAAGCTTCCATAAAACCAATTCCCTTCTTTAATGTTGTAAAAACCTAAATGCAATCTGCTACCAGCTTCAACATATATCAAAGCTACCTACCTTGTATGTCTTTTATGAACTCTTCTTCTATTTCCAACACATCTTTTTCGTTACTTGCTTTCACATAATCAATTATCAACTTACTGTTTAAAGAGAAAAAGTTTTCTCCCCATTTAAAATACGAGAGTATTTCCTTTGCCCTCTCTATGCAACCCAAAATTATCAAAGCGGCTGCCAGAGCTTCCGCACTACTTAGTTTATACGCAATGCCATAATTTATAGGATTAGAAGCGATAAATATAGGCAATCTTCTTCTTACACCAAACTTAAATGGAAAAACTTCTCCTCCTTTTTCAAGAATTTTATTCCATGACCTATCAACGACTAATATTCCGTTTAAATTATACGAAATATCGTCCTTTGAAATAACTTTTTGAGAGAAAGGATCTAAGACAATAAATTTCTTTCTCAGCTTTCTAGGATCTCCCACTCTAGTCGCAACCTTCAGCTTGTACAACTTCACAGCTGTGCTGGCCTTATAGTAATCTTCACTAATTCTGTAAACATAAATTTTTAAATTGCTACAATAGTTTTGCAATAGCAATACACCATTAAATTTCTAAACAGACATATCTCTATCCCATTTATCTATAGAAGTTAATGCTATTAGAGAAACCAACTTTTTTTCTATATCCTCACTTTTTCCCTCGAACCTTTTCCCGAATATGTACATAAAAGAATCTAGAGGGCAAAATTTACACTTAAGATTAACTCCAATAGGTTTTTTTGTAACAATGAGGTAGATTTTTTCTTCATTACCAATATCTTTAAGGAGAGACTCAACATCTTTAGCTTGTTTCCTCATAGTCAATCTTCTTATAACCTCGAACTGAAAATTTCTCAGTGAAACTCCTTTGCTTTTAGCATTTAATGCCTCTTCCATAGCCTTAGCTGCATGAATACACGAAAAGATAAGCTTGGAGGGAATCTCTATCTGCTCCACAACATATTGAAGATCAGCTTTTTCATCGCTCATGTGAAAGAAAAAAACTTCCTTTCCTACAATAATCTTAATATTCGCACAGATCTCTTTGACACAATTAGAATTCGTAGCTAGACCACCTGGAGTAACTCAAAAACTTGCCTTGTTCTTAATTTTTGTACTTTAATGTATAGTTTCAGGATTGAAAAATGAACGTTCTGATATTATAAGCGTTATTATTCTCTTGACCTCTTCATAACTTAGCCCGAGCTTATCAGAAAATTCCTTTGAAATCTTTTCTACGTCTATTGTTGCTCTGCTTATAATTTTATATTCTGCTTGAACTAACGCCTCAATGGTCTCCCTCTTTTCCCAAGGAAAAACTATCCACTTATCTGTTTCCCCATAGTAGTAATCAGGAATAATTACGCTCCAAGGCTTTACATAAAGAGAAACTGTCTTTAAATTTTTCGGACCATAAAAATTTATAGCACTCAAAGCGGTCTGCAAGCTTTTTCCCGAATCTGCGACATCATCAACGAGAAGCACATTCTTGTTTCTAATATCTAAAACCAGCGGTTGCGTTATAACAGGTCTTTCCATTTTTTCCTCTATTCCTTTATAGAACTTTATTTCTATAGCTCCAATATTCTTTATTCCTAAAAAGTCTGCAAATATCCTTGCTGGAATCCAACCACCTCTTAAAATTCCAACAACAACATTTGGATTAAAATTGCTTTCTATAATTTTTTCCGAGATCGCAGCTACAGCATTTTCTATATCTTCCCATTTTAAAGTAAGGAACTTATTATCAGCGCTCATACTCATCCACCGTGGCTTACAGGTATTATTGTAACCTTATCACTATCTTTCACTACCGGATCGTCTCCAAAAACTCTGTAATCGGCGCCATTAAGCAAAAAAATGTAATTTCCACTTGGCTTACCTTCCAAATCTAATATATCTGGAAGCTTGGGTATCAAAAATTTAAGAGCTTCGCTCAATTTTTCAGCTTTTACATTTATTTTTTCACTACCGACTTTTTCAATTAAATTAGCTATAAGTGTTATTTCTACCAATTTTTCTCCCAATATTTTTTTATTGCAATTCTCCTCTTTGCTTTGTTACTTTTACTAAATGAGTTATGTAACCTGCAATTTTGTTGCTTACTCTTTTGCTATTTACATCGACAAGCTTTCTTATCAATTGCTTATTTTCTTCAAAATCTTCTGTAAATAAATCTGGATGAGCTGTAATTAGTTTCCTAGCCGTTCTCTTAACCATTGCTGTTCTTACCTTTCCCATTTTAAACATCACCAATTATTCACTTTTATTTAAAGCTCATGATATGAATTGATTTAAAAATAAGTTTATAAATCTGACATTAAACTGAAGATGTTTAGATAACATATAAAAGCCTTTAATATTTTTTTAATAAAGTGATGATACGTAATGAAAATCAAGCCTCTTCTTCCACGTAAGATTACTAATATGAGTTTAGAAGAAGCGATTTTAAATCGCAGTAGTAAAAGGAGTTTTAAGAAAGACCCCCTAAAATTTGAGCATTTATCTATTATTCTTTGGTCAGCCCAAGGCTTAGTAGAAAGTAAGAAACAGGGGTTGGCAAAAAGAGTGGCACCAAGCGCAGGTGCAACATATCCATTCGAGGTTTTTGTAGCTATAGGATAAAACAGCATATGTGAAGGACCTCAAATAATTAGCGGTATATACAAATATATTTCTGAAGAGCACTCTATTAAGCTCAAATTGGAAGGCGATAAAAGAGACGATCTGGCCAGAGCAGCCTATTCACAGAACTCTATAGTACAAGCACCAATATCTATTATATTAGTAGCAAAATATGAAATAACAACACAAGTATATGGAGATAGAGGTATAAGGTACGTTCACTTTGAAGCGGGTCATATAGGTCAAAATATTTATTTGATGGCAACAGCACTAGGATTAGGTACTGTAGCAATAGGAGCATTTGATGATGATGCGGTTTCTGAAGTTTTACATTTAGAGAAGGAGGAAAAACCTCTGTATATATTTCCTATTGGATTTCCAAAATCAATCTCTAAAAGAAGTTTTGATTTGTTTTAAATTCATAAATGATAATAGAACCAGCTAGATATTTGAAGTTTAGATTATCTATATTTTAGCTTTTCAACTAAGGTTTCAACTAGGCTTCGAATTTCAAGAAACTAACGATTGTTCCCTAAAAAAGAATTATTATTGCATATATTCATTTATGAAGCCAACCTATAATTAATCCTATAATAAATCCAGCAAGAACAGGACCAATTAGCAAGATACTCAGAAACTTTGCAAACTGAATTACATATTGCATATATTCTTTTGCTTCAGTCAAATTTCCAAATAAATTGCCATTCGAACCTGAAATAGACCAAACATTTAATATCGCGCCTGCTATTATAACAAGGACAAAAGCAATAATATATTTGAAAGCTTTTGCTAATATATATCCAAGCAGTATCCCCAAGACTAATTGTATAATAATAGCTAGTAGAACCTTAGGGTTTGACTGTATATACTGAAAATAGTTTAGTGTGATGTTTTCGCCTAAAGTAGAAGAATTACTTTCTAGATACACAATTTCCATCATTATATCTCAACAAATATCTTTTTATTTTATTTATATAAAAAACTTTTATTGTAGTATTCCTCTAGTCCTTTAAATTACCATTCTTCCTCCTCTTCTTCCTCTTCCTCCTCTTCTTCCCACCATTCCTCCTCTTCTTCCTCTTCCCACCATTCTTCATCTTCTGACATCAAAATGTAACACCTCATGTTTTTAGTCTAATGAGTTTTTAGTGAATTATAACTTTTCTCTATTTTGTCCTTTTTTAAACTTAACTCACATCATTTTTATATAAAGGAATAAAAATGGTTACCAATGAGGATCCCGCTATAACCCGTCTTCTGTAGTTTCAGCGGTATTCAGCTAAGCGATCCTCTTGCCCATCATGCGGCTTCTCATCTGGGCAAGATCTTGCTCCTTGGGGGTCGGCCGTTTCATCGTAACTCCGGTATCTTCAACCTTTTCTGACCGTTACCGGTCAGAATTTTAGGTATCATAATCATCTGACCGGAGTTCGTCTCGTTTCTGTGCCGTTGCCAGGGGATCTCCCCCTGCCTCTAAAGAGGCCCCAATGCCACAGGGAGGACGGTGTTTCCTCAGGACCAAGGTCCCGTAAACCGCTAGCGGGATCCTCTATTATTTTTAAATAATAAGTATAATATTTTAAAGATTATCTATTATGCTCCTTTATGATGATTTCTTTCCTATAAAATCTTTATTAATTATTAATATTTAATTTAAGTTATAAGGTATAGCATAAATATGTTTATTTTCAAGAGAGTGGTTTAATGTCAAAAAAAGAAGAAGGTTCGAGGAACGAATTTCCCCGTCCCGACGAATCTTCAGTAGTATGTGTAGTCGAAAAAATTCTTGGAGGAGATCACTTCATTGCCAAATGTAGCGATGGAAAGAAGAGGCTAACAAGAATACCTGGAAGACTTAGAAGGAAAATGTGGATTAAAGAAAGAGATGTAGTTCTAGTGGCACCTTGGGACATGCAATCTGATACTAAAGCAGATCTTTTATACAAATATTCTAATAATGAAGTAAGAAAGCTTGTACAAGAAAAATTGATTCCTCCTGAGCTACTTGAGGGTGCTTAAATCTGTTAGAAAATTCTGATTCCATTGATGATTTTATATCATTAAAAAGTAAAAAAGAGGAAAAAAAGGAAAAAACTGAAGACCTTATTAAGACTGTAGAAGAGGTCTTTGATTCATTTACTATTAAGTCTTTATATGAGATAATGAGAAAGTTAGATCTCATTAAAATAAGCGGTGTAGTAAGCGCTGGCAAAGAATCGAGGGTTTACAGAGGTATTGATAAAAATAAAAAAGAATTTGCAATAAAAATCTACCTTACATTTTCAAGCGAATTTAAGCAGGGAATTTTAAAATATATTTTGGGAGATCCTAGATTTGAAAGCATAAAAATAGGAAACACACATAAGCTGATGTCGTTCTGGGCTAAAAAAGAGTACGTAAATCTAAAAAAGATGTACGAAAGCGGGGTTTCGGTCCCAAAACCTTACGCTCAAAACAGAAACATTGTAGTTATGGACTTCATCGGCGAAAATGGTGTAAGAGCGCCTCTGCTGAAAGAGTTAGGAGCAGATCTGGAAAACCCTGGAATTATATATAATGAAATAATCGAAAATATTAAGAAGATTGTGTGTAGAGCTAATCTTGTTCATGGAGATCTGAGCGAATATAACATTATGATATTTAATGATACTCCATTTATAATTGATGTATCTCAAGCCGTACATATTAAACATCCTAATGCGATAGATTTTTTATCAAAAGATATTGGTAATATTAACAGGTTTTTTAAGAGATTGTTCGACTTAAAAATTATTGAGGACAGAGAGTTAATTGAAGAGATAAAAAAATGCATGGAGGAGTGAAGATGTCTAAAAGTAGCATTTCAAGGGCTTATGAGTTAGTTCCAGAAGAAAGAATAGGGGCAGTGATAGGACAAAACGGTAAGGTTAAAGAAATGATAGAGCAGGCTACCTCTACTAATATAAAAATTGAAAGCAACACTGGAATTGTATACATAGAGCCAAGAGATGAAAACACAAAGGCAGATAGCATAATTAAGGCTAAAGAGATTATAAGAGCCATAGCTATTGGCTTCACCCCAGAGGAGGCTTTTAGACTTCTTGACGAGGACCAAATTCTGATAGTAATAAACCTTAAGGAAATTAATGAAGACCCGAACGGAATTAAAAGGATTAAATCAAGAATAATTGGAGAAGAAGGAAGAACTAGAAAAATTATAGAGGAAACTACTGGTTCAAAGGTTGTTATAGGCGAAAGCGCTATCGGAATAATCGGCGATTTTGATCAAGCGTCAATTGCAGAAAGGGCAATAAGGATGCTAATTGATGGTAAGCCTCATTCAGTTGTTTATTCTTATTTAGAAAGAGAGGCCAGAAGATTAAAAAAGAGAAGAATAACTGGGCTATGGAAAACTTACGGAGAAGAGCAAGGCGGGAAAGGGCTATGATGTTTGGTGACGGCACTGAAAAATGATGTTAGCGGCTTTTGTAGCTGAGCCCTTCTACGTAGTATAATGAGGTGTATCAACTTGAGAGTTGCAGTAATTGATTATTCTTTATGCAAACCCACAAAATGTAATCTTGAATGTATCAGATTTTGTCCAGTTAACCGAAGCAGAAGGTCATCAAAAGCTATAGAGATAGATTCTAACACAGGTAAGCCCGTTATTTATGAAAATGTTTGCATAGGGTGTAACATTTGTGTAAAGAAATGCCCCTATAATGCTTTAGAAATTGAGAACTTACCTGACGAATTGAGTAAATTGGCTATCCACAGATACGGAAAAAACGGTTTTAAGCTCTTTGGATTGCCGGTACCCAAGAAGGGAGAGGTCCTTGGAATAATTGGGAAAAACGGTATAGGAAAGACAACTACTATTAGAATATTAGCTGGCGAGCTTATTCCTAACTTCGGTGATAAAGAGAGAAAAGCTTCAGAAAACGAAGTACTAGAGAGATTTAGAGGGACAGAACTCTTCGAATATTTCCAAAAAGTTTATAGCAAGAAGATTAAAGTAGCGCATAAAATACAATATGTCGAGCTAGTTCCAAGATATTTAAGCGGAAAGGTTTCTACGCTTTTAGAAAAAGCGGATGAAAGGGGAATTGCAATCAAACTCGCAAGCGAACTTGGTTTATCTCCAGTTTTAGAAAGAGACGTTAAAAATATCAGCGGCGGAGAGCTACAAAAGATTCTCATTGTTGCCACATTGTCAAAAAAGGCTGATCTTTACATATTTGATGAGCCGAGTAGCTTTTTAGATGTGAGAGAGAGAATAAGAATAGCATCTCTTATAAGGGAACTAGTCCCTAAAGAGAGCTACAGTATTGTAATTGAACATGACATAGCCCTACTTGACTATCTGTCAGACAATATCGTGGTTATGTATGGAGAGCCGGGGGTTTATGGAGTCGCATCTAAGACTTACAGCACTAGATCAGGCATAAATCACTTCTTAGATGGTTACCTTCCTGCTGAAAACATGAGAATAAGAAAAGAACCAATAAGATTTCACGTTTCTGAAGCTCCTCCACAGAGGCATGGCGGTAAATCAAATGAAATCTACATTGAGTGGAGGGACTTTACAATTTCGCTTGATGGCTTTAGGCTCGATGTCAAGCCAGGGAGTGCATCAAAGGGGGAAGTTATTGGCATATTGGGACCTAACGGGATCGGAAAGACTACCTTTGTGAAGAAACTTGTTTCTATGATTAGTGAGGATCGACCCGAAGATGAGGAAATAAAGTTTAGCTATAAACCTCAGTATGTCAGCCCAGAAATATTTGAAAAAAAGACAGTCGAGGAGAACCTAATTAATGCTAATCCTCAGTCGCTATCTACAGGAACTTGGGCTTATGAAGATATAGTCAGACCGTTTGGACTTTATAAGCTGAGAGAAAGGGAAGTATCTGAACTCAGTGGAGGAGAATTACAAAAGTTAGCATTAGCAGTTTCATTGATTAAGGATGCAGAGCTTTACCTATTGGATGAGCCTAGCGCTTATCTTGATGTTGAAGAAAGACTTTCGGTTGCTAAAGTAATTAGAAGGCTTACAGAGTCACGGAGCGTTGCTGCATTTGTGGTAGAGCATGATCTTTCGATTATAGATTATATTTGTTCAAGAATAATGGTTTTTGAAGGAAAACCTGGTGAGCATGGATTTGCCAACTCTCCTATGGAGCTCAGAGAAGGCATGAATAAGTTTCTCAAAATCTTAGATATTACATTCAGGAGGGATCCGTCTACAGGAAGGCCACGAATTAACAAAAAGGATAGCTATAACGATAGAGAGCAAAAGAGAATTGGTGAATATTATTATATCCCTAAGGGAGAGGAGAACTTAAGTGAGAAGCCATGATTTCTATAACTAACTCAAACTTATGGAATAACTAAAAACAAATCATTTTCAGTAAACACAATTCTTCCTTTCTCTCCTTTACTTGGCTCACCATATACATTTTGGAATGATATGTTGTCAACGTTGTAGCTATCATCTATAACTATAACTCTGTCTGGAAGAACTGCTTGGACAGTTACGCTCTTTATTTCCCCTTCAAAGGTTTTCACGTTTTTCCTTATCTCTTTTAGGTCAAGTTTTATTTCCTTTCTTTCCTTCAGCTTAAATAGCTTTAAGAACCTGCTTGTTCTTTCAATAATTACTGCAGGTGACCCTTGATGCTCTACAATTTCGCCAACTTCTCTTCTTTTGTCTATTCTCAGCGAAATTGTAAGCCTGGAATTTCTTTCGCCTTTTTTCGTAGAAATAAGCTTAAAAGTCTGCTTTGTTTCTCCTCCAAGCTTCTCTGATAAAAATGAAGCTATAAGTCTGGCCTTTTCATGTCCGACGATTTCAACATCTATCCAATCTTTATTTTCAGTTATTGTAACTATATGCTGTTTAAGATCGTAAGGCAATTTTTCGATTAAATTCATTATAATTTTTTTATCTTCAAAGTCTAACTTATTAGTTCCCCTTATTTGTATAACTGAATCATAGCTTCCAGCTTTTCTTGCCAAACACTGAGGGCATATCGTAAATTTATAATCTATGATAGGATCCAAATAAGTTTCATATTTTCCTATTTCATTCTGTACTGTAACTAAAACTTTCTCTTTATATGGTACTGCTTTAAGATCTAGTCCAAACTGAATAAACTTTTTCTTATTGTTTTTTTCTACTTCCTTAGCAAAAATTTCGGAATAAAAGTTTTCATTGGCGAAAATCCAATCGTTTTTATACCGAATTTTTCCACATATCTTACATTTATTTAATGTAATAGCCTTTATTTCTAAAGGATTTTTATTCAAATAGCATTCAACACATATTCCTCCAACAAAGGGGAGATTTTTAGATTCCTCTCTGCCACATATAGGGCATATTTTTCTCATAATTATTTTCCCCGCTCTTTATCTACAATATCACGTCAAGGTATTTATGAAAATAGCAAATGGGACTCCCTGAACTTTTACAATAGCATCTTTATGTACCAATCCTTCATTTATTCCTAATTTAACAGACTGATCTCCTATTAAAGAAACGTAATCAGCATCTTTTATTTGAACAGCTACTTCTTCTTCATTAGCGCATTCGCCCTCATAATATTCTCTGCTTACATCAAGAATGTAATGCCCTTCAACAAATTTTTTTCCTAGCAACTCGAAATCGCAAACAAGAACGAATTTTCTCCTCTCATTATAAAAAACTTTAAGCGAAAATCCTTTGCATTCCACCTTTTTTAAACACCATTAAAATGGTTTTACTGGTCCCTCTGCACCGCAAGCCTCGCATTTCAGAATCCATATTTTTCCTTTCTTTATTATAACAGTGTCTGGCCTGCCACATGTCGGACAAATTACATATGATTCTATAAATTTGTTAAGTATATTATTCAGCGTTTCAACGTTCAACTTTGAGTTAAGCAACAAAGTGCCACTTTCTCTGTCATAATTTCCGGAGGTTGCCAATCCTTTTAAGAAGTATCTTGCCAAAAGTTCAGGTTCTCTTCTCAACTTATCTGCAACTTCTCTGAAGTTCCTTATTACCGTTTGATTGCCCATTTGATGCGCTATTAATTTAGGTGGTTCAAACCTTTCGCCACTACTTGCTGGAGCAGGGACTTTTTTGTAAAGTCTTTCTAAAAGGTTCTGGTAATTTTTAAAATAATTATCATCAACATTTTCCATTGCTCTTTATTCACCTTTTCTGCAATACTTTTTCTTTTAAATATTCTACTAACTCTCCTATGTTTATATTGTTTAGAGCACTTATAAAAAATATGTCATATACCCCTATTTTTTCAAGTTCACTTCTTATAACATCTTTCTCAAAGTTTTCTATGAGATCAACCTTGTTTACTGCTACTATTACGTTCAGCACTTCTACCCTGAACATTTTGATTAGTTCTAATTGCTCTTTTAAGTTCATCGTGCTTTCTTTAGAAGGATCCATGACAAATACGATAACTCCATTGAATATTTTTAAAGTAGCGAAAGCCCTTCTCTCTATTATATTCATTTCACTGAAGTTCTTCCTTAAGATTCCAGGAGTATCTAATACAGTTAAATTTATTAATTGAGATGCTTTCAGTCTTCCAGGCACTACTTCCTTTGTAGTAAATGGATAACTAGCTACAATAGTTCTCGACTCAGCGATTTTTTGTACTAATGTACTCTTTCCTGAATTGGGAGGTCCAACTATAACTATAGGTGGAAACTCGCCAGTATCTGCTATCAATTGTAACTCTTTTTTTATATTAATTATATCTTCAAGGAGCTTTTTGTTCCTTTTAACTAGAGAAATAAGACGGGATGCCGCTCTTATTCCTTTTTTCCTAAGATCTCTATCATCGCTTGAAAGCATCTCTATTTTTGCTAGAGAGTATACTTGACTGAGCTTATATTTGAGATAAGATGCTTTCTTTAACTTATTTATAGCATCCTCTCCTAAAACAATCAATAAATATCCTTTCACCTTTTCGTTCTTAGAAATAAGCTTGTAAAGTTTATCATATTCCTCGATTTTATCTTTTATTATATTATATGCAGTATTGAGAAGCTCTATTGCATTTTCTCTTCCATATGAAGTCTTAAGAGTTTTTTGCTTCGCGATAATTTTCCCTACTCTTCTATATACTTTATTATAGATTTCTTCATACTCAGGCAAATGAATATGCTTGATTTCGCTTATACTATCCTCGTTTTTATCTCCAGGCATAATTCTTTATCTCCCTCAATCGTATTGAAATTCATTTTTATCTTGAGGCTGTAATCTGCTTCAATTTTTTCTTTTAAATTCAAAGAAATTACGATACAAAATAAAATTAAAGCTTTATATCGTTTTAACTATAATATCTATTCCAAACGCGGGATTATAAATATGAATATGTACTTTTCGTTGCTAAGGATGAAGGTTTTCAATTTTTATATATTTTTCCTATCAAAATGAAATAAAATATTAAAATATAAAAGAAGATTTTAGGCTAATATGCCGTGGAAACTTGTGGCACTTCGGGTTCAACTTCTTTCTTTCTTCCCTTAATTTTTTCTATTGCCTTAATGAAATCTTCCATGGTAACTAAATCCCTTTCTTCTCTGATAGCATTATATCCCGCTTCTACACAGACAGCCTTTATGTCGGCCCCGACAAATCCTTCAGTAAGTTCCGAGAGTTTCCTTATATCTAAGTTCTTCTCTACATTCATCTTTTTAATGTGAATCTTAAATATCTCAATTCTTCCCTGCTTATCAGGGAGAGGGACCTCTATAATCCTGTCAAACCTTCCAGGCCTAAGTATAGCCGGGTCTAAAATGTCAATTCTATTGGTTGCCGCTATTACCTTTACATTATCTAAAGGATCAAATCCATCCATTTCGGCAAGCAATTGCATCATTGTTCTTTGAACCTCTCTTTCCCCGCTTGTTCCTATGTCTATCCTTCTTGCTGCTATAGCATCTATTTCATCTATAAATATAATTGCAGGAGCCTTCCTTTTTGCTAATTCAAAAACCTCCCTAACTATTCTTGCGCCTTCGCCAATAAATTTCTGAACAAATTCGCTTCCAACAACCCTAATAAAAGTTGCATTTGTTTCACTTGCTACAGCTTTAGCAAGCATGGTCTTGCCCGTTCCTGGAGAACCGTAAAGAAGAATCCCTTTTGGTGGCTCTATGCCTATTTTCTTAAACAGTTCAGGCTTCTTTAACGGAAGCTCAACTGTCTCTCTCACTTCCTGTATTTGCTTCGATAAACCGCCAATATCTTTATACTTTACATTTGGTCTCTCAATAACTTCCATTGCCTTAACATAAGGATCTTCTCTCTGTGGAAGGACCTCTACTATGCTTGAACCTCTCTGATTTATTGCGACGATTGTACCTGGAAGGAGCTGATCTACTGATATATTTCCGCTTACAGTAACTATTAGGTTAGGACCAGTACTACTTCTAACAACCACTCTTTTATCAGGAAGTATATCAAGCACCGAAGCTTCGATTAGAGGTGGAGCTAAAAGCTTTTCCATTTCTTCCTTATAATATTTAACTTCTCTATTAAGCATAAGCTTTTCTTCTTCTAACTCCTTTATTTTTTCCTCTAGATATTTTATGTATTTTTCTTTCTCTTCTTTATAGCTATTTATATCCTTCTCTAGCCTAGCTTTTTCTTCTTCCAGTACTTTCAACTTTTCTTCTAAATATTTTATATGTGCCAAAACATTTGTAGAATTGGCATTCGAAATGTCGTCGGCTGATTCCATGATAAAAATTAACCCCCATTACCAAATTTATAATAGACTAATAAAGTTATATTTTTTGCATTTGGTTTAAATATAGTAGGATATAGCGGGTGCTAAAAATGCCAGAAGCACTATACTGTGAGCTTTGTGGCTCACCGATAGAAGGAAGGGCATATAAGGTAAATATAGATGGCGTTTCTCTAACAGTATGTGAAAAGTGCTATAGGAAGCAAATACAAAAAAGCACTTCTAAAGTAAATGCTGAAGATGAAAAGAAAAACTCTCAAATCCAAAAGCCGAAGATGCAGGAAAAAAAGAAGAAAAAAGAAGAAATAGAATACGAAGTGGTCGATGATTATTACATAAAAATAAAGAACGCAAGAGAAAAGCTAGGTTTAACATTGCTCGCCTTATCGCAAAAAGTCATGGAAAAAGAAAGCGTCTTAAGGAGGATAGAACAAGGGAGGCTGAGGCCATCTATAGAATTAAGCAAAAGGCTAGAAAAGGCGCTAGGAATCAAACTTCTAGAACCAGTTATAGAAGAAAAGAAAGAGGAAGAGTCTGAAGAAGCTTCACTTAACGAATTAACTTTAGGAGATGTAGCAAATCTTAAAAAACGGAGGTAATTAGGTTCTGAAGAAAAATGCTGTTTTTGTCTTTGGCAGAGAATCTCCCAGTTATATAATAGAAGAAATGAAAACCCTATCTGTGCTAATTGGTCTTGATATTCAAGAAAGCGTAACTATTAGGAAAAATAGCGGTAGATATTTAATAAGCGATTATAAGCTTAGAGAAATAGTTGAAAAGAAGGAAAAAGTCAAAGCTGAAGTAATTCTCATTGAGCCTGAACTTCCGCCAAGAGATAAAATAAATATAATAAAAGCAACTAAGGCAGATGTTATAGATAGGACATTGCTATTATTAGAAGTATTTGAATCAAACGCTGGTTCAAAGGAAGCAAAGCTTCAAATATCCCTTGCCAGAAGTGGACATATGCTACCGTTAGTGAGAGAAGTGCTTAACAATTCAAAAAGAGGAGAGTTGCCTGGTTTTTTGGCAGGAGGTACTTATGCTATAGATAAATACTATAGACAGCTTAGAAGACAAGTAGCAAAAACGAGAAGAGAGCTAGAAGAAATTAGAATTAGAAGAGATATATTAAGAGAGAGAAGAAGGGTATCTGGACTGCCTTTAATAGCAATAATAGGTTATGCGAATGCGGGAAAAACCACCCTTTTCAACTTGCTTACTGGTTCTAATAAAGAAACGAGCAATAAGCCCTTTACAACTATTTCGCCTAAAGTATCTCTTTCTAATTTGGGATTTCTCGTTATTGATACAGTTGGCTTTGTAATGAATGTCCCTCCTGAAATAATTGAGGCTTTTTATAGCACACTAGAAGAAATAAGAGAAGCAGATGTCCTTTTACTTTTATTAGATTCTACCGAAGATCTTTTTTTAATAGAAGAAAGAGTTAAACAAGCAAGCGTTACGCTTTCGAATATAGAATCGCTATATAAACCAATAGTTGTAGCTTTAAATAAAGTTGAAAAAACAGGTAGGGATGATATTGAAGAAAAAAGGGCTAAGCTTTACCAAACATGCAAAAGTGTTTTTCCAATGTTTGTAGGCTTGGCAAAAGTAAGCGCTAAAAAAGGACTTGGCATAGATGAAATGGTGAATGTGATATGGAAGGCATTGAACCGCAAGCAGGCGTATTAAGGTTAGGACATAGACCAAAAAGAGATAAAAGGATAACCACCCACACGGCCTTAGTTGCTAGAGCATTTGGAGCATCTTATTACTTTCTTTCTGAAGTTTGCGACATGAGCGTTATGGACAATGTATTATCTGTTGAAAAAAGGTGGGGAAGAGGATTTAAGCTGGTGTCCTGCGGATTAAGCTATAAAGATTACATCAGTATTTGGAGAAATTATATGAAGGGCGTTATCGTTCACCTAACTATGTACGGACTTGAGCTTGAAAGAGAAATTGATGGAATAAAAAAAGCAGGGAAGCCCGTACTTATAATAATAGGTTCAGAAAAAGTGCCTGGAGAAATTTACAAAATAGCAGACTTCAATATTTCAGTTGGAAATCAGCCTCATAGTGAAGTTGCTGCACTTGCAATTTTTTTAGATAGACTATATAATGGACAAGAACTATATTATAAATTTGAAGATGCCAAAGTTCAAATTGAACCTTCGGCATCAGGAAAAAAAGTTATTAGTATCGGAGGAAATAAAGATGAGAAGGAAAAATATAACGATGCCTGAAAATGTTGTCCCGAATGATCCTCTTGAAGAATTCATTTCAAAAATGGCAACTAATCCATCACTTTTGATATTTAGGTTTTTAGCGAAAGAGAATTCCGAAGCCACGGAGGACACTTTATCGGAAAAGCTTGGCATGAGCAAAAACCTCGTTAGAAAGCTGCTCTACAAGCTACATGATATCAATGTAGTTGTATATCGAAGAGTAAGAGATGAAAAAACAAATTACTACATATACTATTGGAAAATAAACTGGGAAGGGCTGGCTGCAACCTTACTTGAAAGAAAAAAGGAGGTACTTAAAAAGCTAAAAGAGAAAGCTGCATCCGAGGAAGGAAAAGTTGGAATTTATTACTGTAAAAAGTGCGGAAGAGAGTATACGTTTGATGAGGCTTTAGAAAATGATTTTAGGTGTAAAATCTGTAATGAACCTTTAGAATTTACCCAAAAAGGCAAATATGAAGAATTTCTTCAGAAATATATAAAGAAGCTGGAGGAAGAAATTAAAATTGAATCCGAAAGAAATTACGGTAGTTGATCTTTTTTGTGGTGGTGGAGGGTTTAGCAGAGGGTTCCATGACGTAGGTTTTAAAGTAAAAATAGCTATAGATAATGAAAAAAACGTAGCAAGAACATATAAATATAACTTCCTTGAGACAATTGTGATTGCTGAGGACATAAAAGAAGTAAGTGGTAAAGATATACTTGATGCCCTTGGTAGAGCTCCAGATATTGTAATTGGAAGCCCCCCTTGTGAGCCTTATACTGCTGCTAATAAAAAAAGGATGAATAAACCATTAGATAGATTATATTCGGATCCTATGGGAATCTTAACTCTAAGTTTTTTCCGCATAGTTGGCGAATTGAAGCCTTCAATTTGGATAATGGAAAATGTTCCTGCTATTCTTGAAGATGGGCTAAAGGATGCACTTGAAAAAGAAGCTGAGCGATCGGGATATAAGGAAATTTATTTTAATATATTAAAGGCTGAAGAATACTGCACTCCAAGCAAAAGGACAAGGATATTTGTCTCTAACATTGAAATAAAACCAGAAAAATGCAACAAGAAAGTAACGGTTGCTGAAGCTTTAGAAGGACTCCCATCGCCTAATCCTAATTTTCCCCCAAATCATGATTTGACAAATTTGAGTTTTAAAAAAGAGAGAAAAGTTTCAAAGATATCTCCTGGAGAAGCTTTGATTAGATATGAAGGTCACGGCGGCAGAGTTCTACCAAACATGATAAGACTTGAAGGTAATAGAATTGCGCCTACAGTGCTAGGAAGTAGTAGATTTCTGCATCCGGAAGAAAATAGGCTGATCACCGTGAGAGAGCAAGCAAGGCTAATGGGCTATCCAGACGAACATGTTTTCCTTGGAGGAAAAGATGAACAGTATAACATGATTGGCGAAAGCGTTCCTCCAACCCTTTCTAAAGCAATAGCGGCATTTCTAATAAAAAACTTCTAAGCAGTATTCGTTTCTTTATGGGCTTTATTTTTTCTTTTCTCATAGAAATTTAAATTATTTATTGACGAAATATAGAATTATTTAAATATCAATATCCAACTTAACATGGTGTAACTTTTAAATGGAAAAAGACGTTCATATAATTGATCTTATGAAAAGAGTTGTCATAGGAAAAGACTTGCTTAAAGATATAATCCAATATCTTCCGTTAAATTTAAGCAAGAATATTAAAAAGGTATACGTTGTAACAGGGCCTCATGTATGGGACACGTATGGAAAGAAGTTGGAGGAAGGACTGAAAAGTAAAGAACTCGAGCTATATATAAAAAAATCGGAAAGCCCCACCATCGAGGAGGCAAAACAAATAATAAGTGATGCCAAAGGGAAAAGTATTGATTTAATAATAGGATTCGGAGGAGGGAAAAGTATTGATTTAGCTAAATATGCAGCAAGTCAAATTAGCATTCCGTTTATAAGCATACCGACCTCTGCAAGTCATGATGGTATAGCAAGTCCATTTGCCAGCCTTAAAGGAGGAGGCTGGAGCACTTCGGTAAAAGCAGTTGAGCCGATCTGCGTAATAGCTGATCTGGAAATTATTTCCTCATCTCCAAGAAAACTCTTGATCGCTGGAGCAGGTGACGCCATAGCAAAACTCACTGCCGTCTCAGATTGGAGATTAGCTCACTTATTAAGAAATGAATATTACGGCTCCTACGCTGCAGGTTTATCTCTACTATCTGCAAAGCACATAATAAAATACAGCGATATAATTTCAAAAACCGATGTTGAAGCTACTAGAATTGTATTAGAAGCATTAATAAGCAGTAGTGTCGCAATTGGAATTGCAGGTTCTACAAGACCAGCAAGCGGTAGCGAGCATCTCTTCAGCCATGCCTTGGATAAAATTGCTCCAAAACCTGCCTTACATGGTGAACAAACGGGTGTGGGTACAATTATGATGTCAAAGCTTCACAGAATGAATTGGAAGAAAGTCAGGAGAGTTTTAAAGAAAGTAGGTGCTCCTACAACGGCTAAAGAGTTAGGAATTCCAGAAAATATCATTATAGAAGCCTTAACGATAGCACATAAAATTAGGCCTGAAAGATATACAATATTAGGAGATAGAGGGCTCACTTGGGAAGCTGCAGAAAAGCTAGCGAGAGATACGGGCGTAATTTCCTAGTAAAATTAATATATGAAGTTAAAAATAGTATTTTGCAAACTATTAGATAAGTGAAACAGACATGAGTGCTTTTAATATAGGCAACACGAAGGTTTTAGTTACTGCTTCAACCAGAGGGATAGGTTTCGGAATAGCTAAGGTTTTATTGGAAAACGGGGCCAAAGTAGTAATCAACGGACGAAGTAAAGAAGGTGTTATAAAGGCTATTGAAAAACTGCAATATCCGTATAAAAACAATGCTAAGGGAATAGTTGCTGATATCTCTAATAAAGACGAAGCTATTAGATTAGTAAAAGAATCCGCAAAGTCCCTTGGCGGTCTAGATTCGTTAGTTTACGTAACGGGTCCGCCAAAGCCTGGATATTTTAATGAGCTAAATTATGATGATTGGGAAGAAGGTGTTAATTTACTTATAAACTCAGCAATAGTTTTGGCTAAAGAAAGCATACCTTTTCTAAAGGAATCTAAAAACCCTTCAATGATATTTTTAACAAGTATTGCTGTGAAAGAGCCTATACCTAATATTGCTCTTTCCAACGTGTTAAGGATCTCCGTACATGGACTCGTAAAAACGCTTTCAAAAGAGCTTGCGCAGTATAAAATTAGAGTCAATGCAGTCCTTCCAGGACATATAGAAACGGAACGATCTCTGCAACTTGCTTCTGACAGAGCAAAAAGAGAGAACAGAACAATAGAAGAAGTGCTTAATGACATGACAAAGGAGATACCTCTTGGAAGGTTAGGAAAGCCAGAAGAAATTGGCTATACTGTAGCTTTTCTCATAAGTCCCTATTCTTCATATATAACAGGCGCTTTTATTCCAGTGGACGGGGGAGTACTTAGGTCGATTTAATCCTTATAACTTCGTTTTATTTCCTTTCTATGATTTTAATTCGTGAACTACCCCGCCCTTACGGACGGGGCATCTCCATCGCGCGATGGAGATTTCCTGCTTCTTCCAGGAAACTTACTATACGTTCTCTCAGAAAAGGGTATGTATAGCAGAGTTCTCCCGTCCATAGGCTCTAAGGGCAGTCCCGACCCTGCACGAAGAATATTTTATTTTTTGATAGTTATAAAAATTTTTATAAGGGGGCTATACATCCCCTCCCTCACGGAAGGGGACTTTCGCTTCTTTAACCCCCAAAATTAAAGAGTATCCGCTCCTAAAAGAGCAATAAATCTAAATTTTCCATATATTTTTATAAGAAGCTGTAGATTAAATAGTAGGTTTCTTTAGAACTGGGGCTTGTGCTTAAAGAAAGTTCTATACCAAACCTCAAGTAAGAAAACTCTCCAATAAAATCGAGAAAGCTCTCTGTCTATTTTTTCTTTTTCCACATTTTTTATAAGCCCTCTTACCGCATCAGCCTTTAGAAAGCCATCCTTTACAAGCTCTGAATTGGAAAGCACTTCAATAAAATTCTTTTTTAACAATATGAGCCACTCGTATTCTGGTGCTTGAAAGCCAAGCTTCTTCTTCGACCAAAGTATATCTTTAGGCACCAATCCTTCCATTGCCTTTCTATGAATCCATTTAGTATAACCGTTTCTGATCTTCAAATCTTCTGGCATAGATAATGTAAATTCTGCAAGTATATGGTTAATATAAGGAACTCTTATCTCTATACTGTGAGCCATACTATTCCTATCTTCTACTCTCAAAATTTCCGCAAGTCTCCCTCCAGTTAAGTCTTTATATAAAGCCTCATTCAGAATTGAGATGCTATCCCTACTATTATGCATTTTCAAATCTTTCCCGAGCAAGCTCATTCCTAAACTTTCTCTTTTTCCGATATAAACTTTTAACGCATATTTAGCCTTGTCAAATATATAGTATCTCAGTTTCCAGGTTTCTTTTATAGCGGATATGACACCCTTCTTCCTAAGCACTTCTTTTATATATAAAGGAATATATGCATGGTATCCTCCTAGAAGCTCATCTCCTCCCTGTCCATTAAGCAGAACTTTCACATGTTTTGAAGCCTCTTTAGACAAAAACCAGTGCAATATAGGGCTCAAGCCTTCTGGAGGCTCTTCTTCGAAATAAATTATCTTTTCGAGCTCTGATAGAAAATCTTGAGGCGAAACAGAGATCTCTATGAGGTTGTCCTTAAGTCCTAAGTATTCAGCAAACTTCTCAGCAATCGAGGACTCGTCTATTTTCACATTTTCTTTTATTTTCACGTTGAAGAGCTTTATGTTTTTGAGATCAAACCCTCGTTCCTTTACTACGCTCTTCTCGAGCATTTCCTTCGATATAGATACCAAGCTTGTAGAATCTATCCCTCCACTAACCTCAAATCCTAAGGGAACATCGCTCCTCAAATGAAGCGAAACGCTTTCGGCAAACTTTTCTTTCCATGCCTTTACATATTTTTCAACTTCATTATTCCCAGCATTTAACGTACTTTCGTATCTTGGATTCCAGTACTTCTCGATCTTTAATCCATCTTTGCTAAGGATGAAATACGATGCTGGAAGGATCTGCTTTATCCCGTCAAAGAACGTTTTCTCAGAAATTTTCCTCTTAAAAAGCAAATACTCAGCCATTCTTTCTTTATTTGGCTTAAGCTCAACTACAGGTAAGAATCCCTTAATTTCCGATGCAAAATAAAAATTTTCTTCATCGTTATAATAGAAAAGGGGTTTTATTCCAAACCTATCCCTTGCTCCATAAAGGGTGTTTTTCGCCTTATCATAAACCAAGACCGCAAACATTCCTATGAACTTTTTTAGTGCTTCATCGAAACCGTACTCTGCAATAGCTTTTAAAGCAACTTCCGTATCGCTATCCCCATAGAAATTGTAACCTTTATCTTCAAGCTCTCTTCTTATCTCTCTATAGTTGTATATTTCTCCATTCAATACCAAAGCAAAATTTTCGAAAAATAAAGGCTGATGTCCCTTTTCGCTAACATCGATAATAGAAAGTCTCCTATTTGCGAGCGCAACCTTAGCTTTTCCTTTTATGCTTTCAATTGCATCAAACTTTCCAAATAGGGGTGAATCTTTACCAACTGCATGTATGCTTTGTAGATTCTCGGTTAGAATAAAATAGCCTTCATCATCAGGGCCTCTATGTTTAATCATGTCATTCATTTTCTTGATGATATCTACGTCTATTCCATCTCTGCTATATATCCCAATAATTCCACACATAACATTTTTTCCCTTTTGGTAAAATTAATTCGAACGATGCAGAAAAATCTGTATAGATTAATATATCTTACTTTATTTTAAAAAAGACATGTTATATAAATTTTTAGAACGAAAACTGAATGAAATGCTTTTTGTGAGCCACGAATCTTTTTTAGCTTAAACATATCCACCTATTCCTGCATATTAAATTGCTCAGAGAAATACAATCCAACCCCTTAGTTGACTTAACCCTAAAACAAATCATAGAATAAAGCTTAGCCCGATTCTGAATACATATAGTCTCATTATTGACAAAATTCTGACGTCCTCCCGCCTTAAAAGGCGAGGCTTTCAGTTTGTAGAAATTAAAATAAAAAGTTTTGAGACACATTGTTTATTGTAGAATAAAAAATAATAATCTGAAATTCTTAAACTTCAAGATGAGAGCCGCGGTAGCTCAGCCCTGGTGGAGCGCTGCCCTGGTAAGGCAGAGGTCCCGGGTTCAAATCCCGGCCGCGGCTTAAAATTTCATGAATAAATTAAAATTTATCATTTATTTATTATCTGAAAAATAAATAATCCACGATTAATTTAGAGCTCTTTTATTCCATTAAAAGAGGTGTGTTTTTTTGAAAATAGACAAAAAAATTCGAGTATTTCTGATTCTAAGCTTTGTTTCGTTGTTTGCTGATATGACTTATGAAGGTGCTAGATCTGTTGGAGGAGCATATTTAGAAGT
>NZ_JBMFSV010000014.1:0-29823 GCF_049967375.1 Fervidicoccus sp.
TCATTTTCTCGATACAATGTGAAGTTTCCTGAGCGTCCATCTTTATAAAAACTACTTATTTTTTCATTTCTATGTCTCTATCACTGTGTTCCATTTTTGTTCAATTTGTGTACAGGAGTTGTTCATATTTACATATATAGCGTTAAATTCTTTTGATGAAAAAGGTGATGCAATTGATGGAAAAAATGAGAAAAAAATCAAAAAAATTATTCGCCGGAACGGTCTCTGGTTTACTATTTATTCTGCTGACCTTCTCTTTTGGAAACGTGTTTACAATATCATCCGCAGAGTCAACGAACACCTCGAGCGTAATGACTACTACGGCACAGGGATCACAGGTAACTAATCAGACAGCTGAACAAGTTATAGTTAACAGTATTAATAATATAATTGATTACTATAAATCAAAAGGATTAAATACTTCACAACTAGAATTGCTTCTTACGCAGTTCATCTCAGCACTTCAGAGCGGAGAGCAAGGTAAAGCCACCCAGATATATATAGAAATAGTAAAAGAAATATATATATTGAGATTGCAACAGCTGAATTTATCTCTTCCAGAATTAAAAGAAATAGCTCAGATTCAGCTAAATAATATAGTTACTCAACTAATCTACAGGATTAATAATATGAGCTTTTTAGATTCACAGGTAAAAGCTAATCTAACGCAACAGTTAAATCAAGCTCTAAATTTGATTAACCAAGGAAACTATACAGGGGCTTCAATTATATTAAAAAATGTAGTAAAAGAACTTAATGACATGGAGAATTCAATAAAGGAAGCGAAGATTCAGGCCGAGCTATCTGATTTAGGTATAAAAAGGATAAACGAAATAAACTCAATGTTTAATACAAGTATAGTAAATTCAACAGAAATACTGAATGTGAAAAATATCAGAGAGAAGGCTATGGCAGTTAGAGGGCTTGGAATTATGCAAAGAGAAATGGAAGAGAATATACAGCAAATAATGAATCAGATACAGAATCAAATAGAAAATAGTAACCTATCTTCAGTAATAAGTAAAGATGAAATTAACAAAACAATAATTCAATACATGCAAGGCGAGCCACTGTCAAAGAAATTTGGTTTTAATATTTTTACATCATCAGAAGTATTGCTAAGAGTCGCTCAGAATCAATTGGAAAATTATTCATATGGAAAAGGAATTAGTCATGGAAATGGAGCTAATGTAAATCAGACACAAGTAGAGATCCTTACAAACTATATTAATAGTGCCGAAAATTTAGTAATGTCGGCAAATGCTGCTGTCTTAGATCTTTCAGCAACAAATGCTCAAAACGCATTTAGTTCTTTACAGCAAATAAGCAATCAAACGGAACAATTGATATCCGAATTATCCAACATAACTGTAGACAAACAATTAAATTCAGTAAAAGTTCTTATTTTAAATGCGCTTAAAAACTTAGACAACTCTATAAGTTTGATACTTTCATTTGAGAGCCAGTATTATAACTATACGGGGCTAATAACAGTTAAGGGAATCGTTATAAGTATAAATCAAAATAATTTGACCGTTTTGGGAGGTACTCCTCTTATTCAACCTATGACGAATGAAGTGAAGGGTTTGGGAGCCTGGAACAAAATGATTCCCACCGAATGGACAGTAATTATATTATCTAATACCAAGATCAAAGGGAACTTAACACAGTATGCTCCTGTAATAGTTATCGGAAATGTTACTGATATAGCAAACCACATTGTAGATGCTACTTCGATACATATAATTGAGAATGATATCAATGATTTTGATTCCAACTAATTTTTAAAAATTTTTTCTTTTTTGCAGTGAGAACAATTAGGTCTTTTTTCTTTCTTTCTGCTTGAACAGACTTAATATCAATTTTATAATGTAATTTTATTTTTCTGTATATTTCTTCATATTTTTCTACGAATATTTTTATATGATTTTTATCAATAGGAACAACTTTCACTTGCTCTTCTGATAAACTTTCTGGTAACATAATGTATATTTTTACTTCATTGGCATCTATCTTTTCGAAAATTTCTATATCAGTTAGACTTTGCGCAATGGAATAAGCCTCTATGTTATTATAGTTGAAAAATATATTTAAGAAACTGTTAATGATCCTTTCAAGAAGATTTTTATCATTTAAGTCGTCTTTTTTGCTCATGAAATTCATATCCCATATTTCATTAAACTTCTATTATTTAATTTTTCAAATAATAAATCTTTTTAGCAAAAATTTTTGATAAAAATATAGGAATGAAAAATTCTCTAGTCTTTTATAATGAAGAATTTATATCAATTCTAATCTCTTTCTTTAAATATTTTTATTAGCGATAATTTTTATATTGTATGCTGGAAAAATTTTTGATTTCTCAAAGAGTTGACTGAAATGAGCATTAAAGTTGCAACTCTGGATTCAGTTGATCTAAATGGGAAAAAAGTTCTTTTAAGAGTAGATTTTAATAGCCCACTTAATGAAAACAAAAAAATAATAGATTTTTCCAGAATAAAAATACATGTTAAAACTATAAGGGAATTGATAGATAAAAATGCATCTGTTGCAATATTAACGCATCAAGGAAGGCCTGGAATGGAAGATTTTAGTGATCTGAGCGAGCATAGCTTACTTTTAGAAAAAGAGCTTGGTTACAAAGTAAATTTCATCGATGACATAATAGGACCTCACGCGAGAAATAGCATTTTTATGCTAAAAGATGGAGAAGTTTTAATGCTAGATAACGTAAGGTTTCTATCAGAAGAAAACATTGAAGCTTCAGGAGATTTTCATTCAAAATCATATATGGTAAGAAAACTAGCGCCTCTATTTAATTACTTCATTAATGATGCTTTTGCCACTGCACATAGGAAGCATGCAAGTATAGTAGGTTTTCCTTACGTATTGCCGTCACTTGCAGGAAGGGTTATGGAAAGCGAGGTTATTGCTTTAAAGGAAATCAGAGATCCTAAAATATCTCCAAAGATCTTTGTGCTCGGTGGTACAAAAATTAATGATAGTATCAGAATAATAAATAATATTCTTAAAAATTCAAATTCGTCTACTAGAGTCCTATTAACTGGGCTTGTATCAGAACTGTTCTTGTTCGCATCAGGAATTGATATTGGTAAGAGTAATAAAGAGAAACTTGAAAAACTAGGTGGAATTTCTCTATTATCTAATGCTAAATCAATTTTGTTAAATTACAAAGATAGAATCCTTTTGCCTGAAGATTTCGTTATTGAAGGTGGAGGCGTTGTTGATATAAAAGAACTGCCGAAAAAAGAAGGCTTAATTAAAGATATAGGGGAGAAAACCATTGAAGAATATTCTAACATAATGAGAGAAGCTAAGGTAATTGTATTGCGAGGGCCGGCAGGAGTTATAGAAGAAAAAGAATATATGAAAGGATCCATTGAACTTGTAAAGAATGCTGCATCAACAAATGCAAAAGTTATACTTGGAGGCGGGCATCTAACCTCAGTCCTCGATTTCATACCTGAAAACCTAAGAACTAGAATTCATAATAGTAGTGGTGGTGGAGCATTGTTACTATACTTGAGCGGAGAAATGCTTCCTGGTATAGAAGCGCTTTCATTTTCAGCAAGTAAATTTAATTTGGATGGAATACAATTAGAATAATGAGGGGAAGAAGATGAGTAGCTACGTTGATAGAGCATTTAGCTTAAGCTATGCGCTCAGAAGGATCCTAGTGGCTTTTGACGGATCAGCTAGCAGTGAAAGAGGTTTGAAAATTGCATTAGAGCTATCGAGAATGCTCGGATCCGAGGTCCATGTTATATATGCATGTAGTAATAATTCTTGTAATGAAAACATTATTAAGAAGGCAGAAATTTTAGCGAAAGAAAGGGGAGTAGAAATAATTAGTAAAGTTACTAAATTCAATCCAGAAGAAAGTAGTGTTTCAAATGAACTTATTAAAGAGATTAATAGCAAAAACTACGATTTGGTCATTATGGGTACGAGAGGGAAAACAATTTCTGCAGAGATTTCGAAAGGGAGTACTGCTGCTGGAGTTTTTGTAAATACTGACGTAAGCTATTTGTTCATCAAATAATAAACTTTTTTAAAAAATTTTTTGGAAGATAGATGAGAATTTTTATGAGCTTTAGCTCTCTTTTCTCTGTTAGAAATGGTTGGGCCTTCAATTGTAACCTATGCTATTTCTACGGTTAAAAAAAGTTATTATAAAGTTTTTAGCAATAATTTCGTCTTTTAGGGCAGAGTAGCTCACATTTAGAGAATGGATAGATGCTTAACGCGAATAAAATATTAACGTTAAATCATATTAATTTTTAGAATTTGTTAAAAAATAAGGTGTTAAAACAATGTCTGCTCCAAGTCAAGAAAAAAAGAGCAAAGAACTTAAGTTAGAAGCCAAACAACTTATTACCAGAGATCAGGTTATGCAAAATCCTAAGCTCATGAAGCTTTTAAAATTAATAGATATTTATGGTGAAATAACAGAAAAAGGATTAAATACATTAATTTATAAGCTTAAAGAAAAAGGAATTCAGTTTGATTACACTTTCTTTAAAGTAGGAAATGCAATTGTTAGCAAAAGCCTTAAAGAAGATATTCTAGCTCTTCTATATGTTGAATTTCTTGAGACCGCAGGTAGAGCAAAAAAGCTCAAGACTACAAGTATTGGAAAAGAAGCGTTATCTTTAGTAGGAATTCCCGAAAATGAAATGAATGAATTGAAGAAAGCTGTTGAAGAGTTAAGGGGAGAAATTGCTATGGTTGAAGCTGAGGTAGAGCTTCAATCAAAGCATTTGGGCTCAAAAAAATAATTTTCTAATGACGGCTTATCAGAACAGAAGCATTACTTTCTATAACATACTTTTTAACATTCCTCCATCTACTGCAATTGCAACGCCATTTATATATGAAGATAAGTCGCTTAGTAAAAACAAAACAAGATTTGCAACTTCCTTTGGATCACCAAGCCTTTTCATTGGTATTTCCTTTATATATTGACTTACAATACTATCGAATGTCGTTGCTTTTTCTTTTGCTTCTTCTTCTAATAACTGCTTCAACTTTTCTGTCAAAATATAACCTGGCATAACAACATTAAATCTGGCAAAATCGCTATATTCTCTAGAAAGAGATTTCGCGAGTCCTATTACTGTTAGTCTCATTGTATTGCTAAGCAGAAGATTATAAATTGGTTCTTTCACCGCAGTGCTTGTCATGTATACTACAGATGCACCTTTATTAGCATACTTCAAGAACTCTTTTGTAGAAACAAATGCACTTTCTGATAATAGCTTATAAGCGTAATAGTAATCTTCTTCGCTTAAACTATTAATGTTACCTGTTTTAGGACCTCCAGTATTGTAAACCATACCGTCAAAGTTTTCTAAATATTCCTTCGCTTTCTCAAAAAAATTCTTAATACTATTCGTTGAGGAAAGGTCACAAAGTTCTCCTTTTAAATTAATGGGGTTGCCTAATAAGCTAATAGCCCTTTTTAAATTATTTTCATTGCTACTGCAAAACACTACTTTTGCACCTTCATTAACAAGGTTTTTTGTTATTTCAAATCCCATACCTGTGGAACCAGCCAATATGATGATTTTTTTATTTCTAAGGTTCATGTCCATTTTTTATCACCAAAATTAACAATAGATAGGCTAGTACGATAGCTTAAGCTTAAATATTGTTAAAAAATTTTTTTACCTAAATTTTATTATCAAATATATTATGCAATTTCTAATATAAAAATATAAGATTCAAAGGTGAACAGCACTATGTCGATAATTGAAGAATTACCGAAAGTCAAGGAATTTAAGAGAATCGGATTTCATAGTCATATCAAAGGATTAGGTCTTGATGAAAATGGTAAAGCTAAGCAAATAGCGGATGGACTTGTCGGTCAAATAGAGGCTAGAGAAGCCGCAGGCATCGTTGTTCAAATGATAAAAGAAGGCAAAATGGCTGGAAGAGGGATTCTATTTGTAGGTCCAACAGGTACGGGAAAGACTGCGCTTGCAGTAGCAATAGCAAGAGAGCTTGGCGAAGATACTCCATTTGTAGAATTTACTGGTTCCGAAATATATTCTACTGAAATGAAAAAGACAGAGATGTTAATGCAAACTTTAAGAAAAAGCATAGGTGTTAGAATCAAGGAGAAAAGAACTGTATATGAAGGGGCAGTTAAAGAGCTAAAAATAAGGAGGCTGAGAAATCCATACAATCCATACATGATGATTCCAAGAGAGGCAAAAATTACTTTAGAAACTAAAGATGAAAACATAACCTTAACAGTTAGTGAAGAAATAACACAACAACTTTTAGAATTAGGAATTAAAAAAGGAGATGTTATTTGGATAGATTCTCAAACTGGAAGAATATTCAAAGAAGGTAGGTTAAAGGAAGAAGCAGAAGAAAAATCTCCTTATATTTCAAGCGAAAGAATAATGGAAATGCCTCAAGGTCCGATAAAGAAAGATAAAGAAATTGTTCACACTATAACATTGCATGATCTTGATATATATTTTGCAACGAGAAAAGCAGGTCTAGAAATCCTTTTCGGTTTCTCACCATTAAAGGAAATAGGTCAGGATGTTAGAAAAGAAGTTGATGAACAGGTAAAAAAATGGATAAATGATGGTATGGGAGAGATAATACCTGGAGTACTATTTATAGATGATGCACATATGCTTGATTTAGAAGCATTTAGCTTTTTGACTAGGGCGATGGAAAGCGAGCTTGCACCGATAATAATATTAGCAACAAATAGAGGGATCACAAAAATAAGGGGAACAGATATAGAATCCCCTCACGGAATGCCATTAGATTTACTTGATAGACTTTTGATTATTACTACAAGGCCGTATAATAGAGATGAAATTAAGCAAATAATCTTGATAAGGTCAGAAGAAGAAGATATACCACTCTCTGATGATGCAATAGAAGAACTGACCAACATAGGTGTTAATAGAAGCCTTAGGTACGCTATACAGCTTATGGTACCTGCAAAAGTATTAGCTATTAGAAAAAACAAACAGAAAGTCACAAAGGAAGAGGTAATCGAGGCATCCGCAAAGTTCATAGATCTCAAGAGTAGCATCGACTATATAACTAAATATGAACAGTTGATGTTGCATTAAAAATTTAAAGTATTTCTTTTAACATATTTTTAGCAACTTCTCTTGGGTCTTCACTGGATGTTATAGCTCCACCTACAACTATTATGTCTGCTCCATTTTCAGCAAATCTTTTTAACTCTCCCTGCTTTATGCCCCCAGCGATAGAAACCAACGATGTTTTTTCAACTGCATTTTTTATTTCTTTTAACAATTCTATCATATCTATAGCTCTAAGCTTTTTATTTGTCTGCTGATCTATACCAGCATGCAAACCAACTATATGTACGCCTAATTCAGCAACTTCTCTTGCCCTGCTTGCGAGGTCTTTTACGTTAATTAAATCAACCTGAATGAATTTGTTATATTCAAGCGAAGCTTTTAGAGCGCCTTGGATGGTCTCATTATCGGCTGCACCTAAAACAGTGGAAATTGTAGCGCCGGATTTAAAAGCCAAATTTGCTTCTAAATACCCTACATCCATTGTTTTCATGTCTGCTAAAATGATTTTTTCAGGGTAAAGATAAGAAATAATTTCTACAGGTAACATGCCATAGCTCTTTATCAGTGGGGTTCCAACCTCGATTATTATTTTATCACTTAAATCTATTACTTGTCTGACAATGAAAAGTGCTTTTTTTAGATCTGTAACATCTATTGCAACTTGTAAGTAAGGCGGTTCTTTTAAGGTATTAAATTTCAAATTTTTGCACCACTCTATTTTTTGAAATCAAATAAACTTAAATGAGATATTAATAGGAAAAAACATTTAAATAAATTTTTAAAAAGCCATTTAAAATTAAATAAATGAAACCATATCAACTTCAATAATTAAAATCAATATACACTTATAGGAAGCTCATAAATAAACATTTTTAATATTTTCACATCATAGGTGTTTCATCATGGGAAAGATTTTTGGAACCGATGGTATAAGATTAAAAGTTAAAAATGAACTTCAAGCTGAATTTTTGGTGAAAATATCGCAAGCTATATGTGAAGAATTTGGAGAAAGATCTGTGTTCTTGCTAGGGAGAGACGTTAGGTATGGCGGAGAACTGATAAGACATGCAATAATCTCTGGATTTTTAACTTCAGGGTGTAGGGTTTACGACGCAGGATTAATCACCACACCAGCTTTACAGTATGTTATAAAAAATGAAGGTTTTTTTGACGGAGGTGTGATGATTACTGCAAGTCACAATCCACCCGAATATAATGGTATAAAGGTTATTGATAGCGATGGAATTGAAATACCGAGAGAGAAAGAAAATGAAATAGAAAAAATATATTTAGAAAACAGAATTTCCGGAAAGATATCTTCAGAAGAAAAGTTCTTTATTCCGAAGTACCCAGATCCGCTTGATAAGTACTTGGAAGGGATATTAGATAATGTTGACGATGAGATTATAAAAAGAAGAAATTTTAAAGTTGTTGTAGATGGAGCAAATAGCGTTGGTTCTTTAGTTATTCCAAAGCTTGTAAAGCTCCTTGGAGGAAAGCCCATAAGTTTAAATTCTCACCTCGATCCGGATTTTTCAGGCAGACTCCCTGAGCCAACTCCCGAAACTCTTTTTGATACTTCCAATGTTGTAAAAGCAGTGAATGCAGATTTAGGAATAGCTGTTGACGGAGATGCAGATAGATCGATTTTTCTTGATGAATTTGGAAACGTTCTGTGGGGAGATAAAACAGCAGTCATTCTGTCAATATATCTCTCGGAAAAAAACCCGGAGCTTCCAAAGAAAGTATATACAGGAATCAGCAGTAGCTATTTTATTGAGGAGTTGCTTAAAAAGCGCGGAATAGACGTCATTTGGATGAAGGTTGGTAGCGTCGATATCGCTAGGAAACTAAAAAAAGAGGGTGGGCTTTTGGGATTCGAGGAGAATGGCGGAATTATGTATCCAAAACATCAGTATGTAAGAGATGCAGGTATGGCATTAGCTCTAATGCTTGAAGTTATGTCAGCAGAAAGAAAAAAAATATCAGAATTATATTCTATCTATCCAAAGACTTATACAATAAAAACAAAATACAGCATTGATATAAGTAAAGCTAAGGAAATTATAGAAAAAATAAAAAATTGTTATAGAAGTTATCCAATGATTGATATTGATGGTGTAAAAGTTTTACAGGAAGATTCGTGGTTTCTCGTAAGACCTAGTGGTACGGAACCCGTATTAAGAGTAATGGTTGAGTCTAAAATACAAAACAAGGAAAAGCTTATTTTAAAAGAACTTGAAAAAATTATCCTCGGTTGAAGAAGTATGAAATATAGATTGATGGATATACTAGCATGTCCTATATGTAAAAAATTTCCTTTAGAATTAATAGTAATTGAAAGTGTTGAAAAAGAAAGAAAATTATCTCAGAAAGCTCCATTATGCGAATTATACTGCGCATATAGAGGAGATTTCATAAAGAATTTAACAACTCCGCCTCCTTGTGAAGAATGCTTTAAAAGGGAAATTGAGACTGGAGTATTATACTGTCCTGGATGCGGAAGATGGTATCCTATAATTAATGGGATACCTCACATGCTTCCTGACTACATAAGGAAAGAAGAAAAAAACAAAGATATAGAATTTCTCAAGAAATATAAAGATAAACTGCCGGAAAAAATATGGAAAAAAGGTATGCCGTATAACCTAGGTGAAGATGAATAGACAGTACTATACCTTAGAATATATTTCGACTATGTCTCCATCTTGAAGTTCGTGATCCAAACCTACTCTTTCGCCTGGATACTTAGCACTTTTTCCCCATATTTTTGCATATTTAAAAAACTCTTCTAGTGAAGAATGAATGCTAGACGCGACATCTCTAACTGTTGCCCCATTTTTAAGAACTAGCGGCTTTTTTGCAACATCGCCATTTGGTTGTTTGGTATAAATTCGAATTAATCTCAAACTTTTAAATATAAGTTCTCCAATTTTTTCTAAGTTTTTGTTAGTAATTGTTGAAGTAAATATGACGCCTTCAACTTCTTTTGAAATATAGCTTATTTCCTTTTCAACTTCTTCAATGTTATCAATAAGGTCACTCTTGTTGACTGTGATAATGGTAGGTCTGTAAACCTTACTGCCAATAATCGATGTCTCTATATCTTCTAAACTAATTTCTCCATTAATTTTTACGACAGCATGAATAATTTTATAGTCTTTAAGTATAGACTTTATATCTTCGACTCTACCATCAACTATTTTTCCATTAAGTATAATATTTAATCCTCCTTTGCTTGCTTTTTTTATTTCTATACTTCCTTTAGGTTTTTTTGTCATTATTCCCGCCTTTTCCAGCAATTCCAAATAACCGAGTATCTGTTCTTTTACGTTTTTACTGCCATCTAATACTAGAATAATGGCATCTGCGTTTCTAGCAAGTCCAATTGTTCTATTGAGCCATGGCACACTTTCATCCATCTTATAAGGTATGCTTGGCGTATCAATAAGCTGAAAGTAAACATCCATATATTTAAGCATTCCAGGTTGGGGAATTTTTGTGGAATAATGATAACCAAGGATCTCGACTTTTGCGTTTGTCAATTTAGATAGAAGAGAGGTTTTTCCTGAGAGAGGAGGTCCAAGCATTACTATCTGCGCATCGCCTTCTTTTTCAATATAAAATTTAATACCTCCTCCAGTTTTCTTCTTTTTTGCTAGTTCAGCATCTTCCTTAAGTTGACTTAGCCTCCTTGTTGCCCAATATAACAAATTTTCTGTTCCTTTATGCTTTGGAACAGAGGAAATAAAATCTTCTAGAGCCTTAATCTTTTCTTCAGTAGTCTTTGCTTCCATTACCTTAATCCATTTAGCTCTTGCTTCAGGAGGCAGGTTAGTAGGCATTTTCTCACTGTATTAGGATTTTAGAAAGTAAAGTTAAGACATTATTTTTTAAAAGTTTTCCATTTAGTTCTAATATACTCTCTTGGAATTTTAGAATAATGAAGTTTTAGCCATTCAACGCTTTTTTTATCCCCTGGATATCCTGAACCAATTAAGCCGAAGTTGTTTCTAATTTGTTCTAGAGCCCTATCTCTTTGAACTTTTGCTACTATGCTTGCAGCAGCGACAGCTATAAAATTCTCATCAGCTTTTTTTAAGACCAGTTGTTCAATATTATCACTTTCTACTAGTTTAAAATCTCCTTTACCAACTATATCAGCAATAATTCTATTCAAATATTTTATTTCTTTGGTTGCGTCATTTGCTATTTTTCTCATTGCTCTAATAGTAAGATAGTTTATGTTTTGGTTATCTATTTCTAATGGTGTTACTTCAACGACTTCGAACCATAATGCATTAGAAGTTATGATATCGTAAAGTTTTTCTCTTTTATTTTTTGAAAGCTTTTTACTATCTTTAACTCCATACTTTTTAAATACCTTTTCTGCCCTATCGTCTATTACAACACCTGCCACAAACATGGAACCTATCATGCATCCTCTTCCAGCTTCATCAATGCCCAATGTAATTGGCAAAAATTTCACCTACTATAAAAATTTTAAAAAATAAACTTTCTTTTTAGTAAATTTAGAGAATTGGTTAAAGTAGTTAAATCGGCGTTTTTCCGTTCAAGATTTTTATAAAAAATTTCTAATGTCACAATTACATCTTTCTTATTCTGATTAAACTTTTCTAGTATATTGTAAAAGAAGTCAACATAGTCATCGATTAAGTAATGCTCAATAACTTCTCCATTCACTTTTGTAGCACCATGAATGTGAACAACTTTAATATATTCAAAAAGATTGAAGAGCCAATCATTAGTAAAGTTTATTACATTTTGCAAGTTGGAAGAATTTCCCTTTAAGAATCTTGAAATTAGATGACCTGCATCAAAGCATATCCTTGCATTTAGTCTGTTTATTAAGCTAGTGAAATTGTATCTGTTTGATAAAATACCTGCAGGCGGGTTCTCAAATAATAATTCTATGCCATGCATCTTATATTCAGAAATGAGCTGGTTCAATACAGTCTCTATATTTTGTAAATATGTCTCGTCTTTAAGGTTGATTTCTTCTCTAGTAGTGAGGTGCATTACAGCGTATTCCGCGTTTATTTTTTCAAGTGTTTGAACAAGTTTCTTCAAATAATTCGCTGCTCCTTCTCTTATTTCGTCATAGGGAGAGATAATAAGTATATCTCTCCATGGCAAATGAACACCTATTTTCAATCCTGAACTCTTTATAAATTCTATTTGTTCATAAAAGCTTTCAGATTTCCAAAAAGGCCACGGGTACTCAATACTAATTTCAGCGTAAGAAAAACCGCTAGAATAAATAGCTTCAAATTCCTCTTTTCTTAAAGGCTTTTGGTGCCAAACTGGGAACGCGTAAAAAATCAAATCTCATCACTTTTCTTCTTATATGTTATTTTTAAAGAGTTTTTTTACAACTACCGACGGATCTTCCATGTCTTTAATTAATTTCTTAGTATCAACTCTATATTTTTCTGGCTCTTTTAAAATCATTTCAATAAACTTAAGTGTTTCTTCCAATTCAAAGAACCTATATATTGGGAAGCCTTCTTTTGCAAGTGCTGTATTTATGTGTATTTTTCCAGGAAAAAACGTGAAAGATGGCACACCCAAGAGGGATGCCTCCCTAGCCATCGTCCCTCCTCCAGATATCGTAAGTGCACTAAAATATTCTAAATCAAGCCCAAAAACCGGCACATCAATAATTATCACATTTTCGCTTTTAAATAATAACGAATCTTCTTCATACCTTGGGAAAAGTACAACTTTTTTATCAAGTTCAGCAATTTCTTGAATAATTTTCTTGGTTAAATTATTTCTATCCCATATATAGTACGAGGCATATCGTTCTGGTGGTCTGAAAACAACATATTCAAAAGGATTTAGCCCTATTTTTTTAATAGGCTCATCGTTTGGAAAATAATCTTTTGTCCAAGCAAGCTCCTCTACTCCTCTATAAGTTACGATTTTCGTAAACTTTGGCAAAATATATCTGTAAAAAAGATTTTTATCTAGAAACTTTGAAAAAACCAACCAATCCGCTAATGGAACACTGAGCCTATGGGCATGATCTGCGTGTGGTGTATCACTGAATATTAATATTTTCTTCTTTAGACCGAATGCAACTCTGCTTGCCGTTGGGTTGGGATATGCTACCAATATATCCGGCTCAAACCTTCTAACGACTTCATAAAGGTCAATTATTCTCTTTGAATCTAATATTAACTTTTCTTCAAAGTTTTTCCCATAGCTTCCTATGAGCTTTGCTCTGAATGGAATAATTCTATTAAGCCTTTCAATTTCTTCTGTATTCCTAGAAGTAAGAAGAATTTCCACGTTTAGTTCTTCTTCTACTTTTTTTGCAGTGTAGGAAAAGAGTAAAAGCTGTTTTGGAGTCAGTGCATCGAGCCAAATTTTCAAACTAATTTCACCAAAATTACTGAGAACTTTTCTTCCCTGTAACAACGTCTGCAATAGCTTTTAATTCCTGCGGGCTCATAAACTGCAAGCCATAGTCTTTCACTATCTTGTATGGATACCAATTGCTATCATGAAACTTGTTTCTCATTTTTTTGATCCTTATTCTCCTAAGCAATATACCTACAGCTTCGAAGTTAGGTTCAAATGCTAGCTCAATATACCCATCAGAAAGATACTCCAATATCCATAGTATATCCTTTAAACTGTCTGGACCTGTATGAATTGTAATTACCCCCAACGTATGCGTTGACTCAGTAATTTGTTTAAGTCCTTTTATAAACGATATACTTGTATCAGGGTCAGTTCCGATAAGCATTTCTGTGATGCTATCGATAACGAGAATTTTATTGCCATCCATTTGAGATAGCTTTGAATAAATTGTAAAAAGAGAATCGCTTGCACTTTCCAAGTTAATTTTTTCATACTGTATATCTTGTTTTATTCCAGTGAAGGTGGTAGAAAAAGCGTCAAGAAATTGAATATGGTCTTTATATTTCGAAATGTTCATTTTTTCTAAAAACTCCAGCATGTCCTTAATACTTGAATCAACACTTACATAGAGAATATAAGAATCGGCAATTGAATTGGCAATTAGCCTCTTTACAAATACACTTTTTCCAATACCTGGAGGTCCTGCAATTACATATATTCCTTCTGATAAATTCCCTTCCATCAGATCAGAAACTAATGGAAGTTGCATGCTTTTGCCTATCAAGACTGTTCACTTCTCATGTTTCTTTGGTATATTTATTATGATTCTGCCGCTTTTTATACTATATGTTAAACGAGAAACGTCTGCGTCTGGAGGAAGAGATATAGTTTTTCTGTAGTTGAAAATTTCGCACGAGTGAAGTCTATATCCGATATTTCCCAGATTAATTTTTTCTTTAAGCTTTACTTCGATATTGAGAATGTTATCATGTGCTTCTATTGTAAGAGAAGAAGTATCCATATAAGGCGCATCGATCACTACGTAATAGCTATCCTCACTTTCATATATCGTATAAAGGGGAGAAGAGATATCTTCCGCAGTAAATTCCTCAATAGGCAGTGATGTACTTAAAAAAGCATCCTCAAATTCTCTCTCCATTTCTTTAATCCTTTTTCTGATATACTCCCTTATTCGCTCAAAATCGTCATACCAATACATCTTGTAGACCCTTTTTGGTTAGTTTATTACGTGTATAAAATACCAGGTTGGGCTTCAGCACTTCTCCCCATCTGTCCCATTACTTTTGCTGTCTGCTTCATTATCTCTTTTGTTCTAAGTCTAATGTATTCAGCTTCTTCAAGGAGTTTGTCGATACTTATCTTTATTGAAAGAATTTTAGATAAATATTCAACGGCGACAGATGCTGCTTCAGGATCTGGAAGATCAGGAAAACTTTCTGCCAATATTATTAAACTTTGAAGATTAAATCTTTTTGCCTCTTTGAGAAATATTGCAAATGGTCCCATTAACATACCCTCATCAAATACCTTTCCTTCATTTATCAATATCATTCTTTTTGCTTGATCACCCTCATAAGCTATAAATACATCAGGTTTTTCTTTATTCAATCTCTCAGTCGAACCTATTCCTGTTAGACCGATTACGTAATCAACTCTTCTTCTCATGCAATATTCAAGTATGGCATAGCTTAGGGGTTGCACAGTATTAGCTGGAATAGGAATCTCTGATACTAAAAAGAGGATGTTATCTTTTTTAAAAATCCTTATAGGAGGATGATACTCGCCTTTCCTAATGATCGCTATTGGGGGATTTAGCCTCGGAATATCAATTCCCGCAATTTCCTTTGGGTTAAGCTCTCTAATTAAATGATTTAAGCTTATGCCACCTACCAAACCTGCATCAGGAAAACCTACTATTAAAAAGGAGGGAGATTCCAGTTTAAACTCTTCATATTCCTGTATTAATATTCCTCCAATTTCTTCCTCTCTTATGATGTTCAAACTTTTCACCATTTACTACTTTCTGCTTTCAAGTAATTTAACATATTGCTCAAATGTAAGAAGCGAATTCAGCTCATCATTATTTTCTATTTTTATTAAAGCTATCCAGCCGCTTTCATATGGATCGCTATTCATAAGCTCTGGAGATTCAAGCAGAGTTTCGTTTACATCTAAAATCTCGCCAGAAATTGGAGCGTAGACTTCTGACGTTGCCTTTATAGAATCCAACGTTGCTAAAACTTCCCCTTTTTTGATCTTCTTTCCTTTTTCAGGAAGGTCAATTCCGATTATGTCTTTCAAGTGCTTTTGAGCGTAATCGGTTATTCCAATTCTAGCATTCATTCCTTCAAGTTTTATCCATTCATCTGTTTCTGTATAATAAAAGTCTTTTCTTACGTTATAATCCTTGATTTTGACAATTTCGGTCATAGTAAACAGCCTCTAAAGATTTGTTCAAATTAATTATTTATTTTTCTAGTAAATATAAATTATTTTCATGCAATCGCTTAAGCTTCTTCTATAAACATCTTCAAGTAGTTAATCATATTTTGCAAGTATTCTAAACTCTTTAAATGAGTTTATAACAAAATTTTTATATTATTGATTATATAGTTATATCAGGGATTTCTTATGAGTGAGAATTTAGAATTCAAGATCACAAAGTTGATTCTTGAGCATAGCATGAAAGACCTTAATGAGTTTGCTGACAGCGATGTGATTATAGTAGGTGCTGGACCATCCGGAATGACTGCAGCTAAGTATTTAGCAGATTAGGAGCTCAAAGTATTATTTTTAGAAAGGAAACTTAGCTTTGGAGGAGGAATAGGAGGAGGAAATTTAATGCATAAAATTGTAATTAAATCTGACGCACTAAAAATCATCAAAGATTTTGAAATTGAATATAAAAAAACAGAATTTGAAGACTTATACACACTTGACGCATCCGAGTTGATTTCAAAACTTGCTACTGGAGCAATAAATTCAGGTGCTAAGATTCTTTTTGGATACTCTGTTGAGGATTTGATTGTTAGGGAAAAACCACTTAGGGTAAGTGGAGTTGTTGTAAAATGGAGTGCTATAGATTTGGCACAGCTACATGTAGATCCCATATTTTTCACTGGAAAAGCTATATTGGATGCAACTGGACATGATGCAGAGTTGATAAAAATATTAGCAAAAAAGAATCCAAGTTTTGCGATAAATGTTAAAAATGAATCATCTGCACATGCTGAACTAGGAGAAAAACAAGTTGTTGAATTTAGTGGAAAAGTATGTGATGGACTTTATGCTGCTGGAATGTCGGTTGCTACTTTACATGGGCTTTACAGAATGGGGCCGATTTTTTCTGGGATGCTAATATCAGGTAAGAAGGTAGCCGAACTAATTTCAAAGGAGCTTGGAAAATAGAGGATTTTTGTGAACCCAAAAATTTCAGTAAAAATAATAAAAGTCTAGTTAAAATCCCGCTTAAATTTTTAAGTATTAAGCACTGGTAATTTTTTTATATACAAACTTTTAAATATTAAAATGACTTGATTTTCCGTATAGGTGATTGTAGTATGAAAAGTTTAGTTCTAAAAAGCCTGCATGAAAGCCTAGGAGCAACTATGGGAGAATTTGCAGGTTGGGAAGTTCCAATGGTTTATAATTCTACTATCAGTGAGCATTTAAATGTCAGAAATGAAGTCGGTATCTTTGACGTTTCACATATGGGAAGGCTTCGTTTAAAAGGTAAAGATTCTTTGGAGCTTTTGGAAAAGGTTTTTACAAAGAAAATTGCAAAGACCAAAATTAATTTTATGAGTGGCCCTGCTTTGGCTTTAAATGAATATGCAAGAGTAATTGATGATGAGATGTGGTATAAGGTTAATGATGAAGAGTGGCTAGGTGTTGCAAATGCTGCTACTAGGCTAAGAGTGCTGGAGCATCTTGAGAAAGTAAAAGAAGAGTTTAATTTTGATGCAGAAATAGAAGATCTTACCGAAAGATATGTCATGCTTGCAGTTCAGGGCCCAAAAAGTCCTGAAGTAGCAGAAAAAGCTGGAATAAATGGGGCATTGCAGCTTAAACCTCTGGAGTTTAAGTTAGATATCAAATTAGGAGAATATCCTATATTTTTAATTAGTAGAAGCGGATGGACAGGAGAAGATGGCTTTGAAATATGGGTTGAAAATAGCATTGCAGAAAATGTCTATAAAAATTTCTTAGAAGCTGGTGCAAAACCTATAGGTATTGTCGCAAGAGATACGCTTAGAATGGAAATGGGTTATGTGCTTGGAGGAAACGAATATGGCGAAGACCCAATGAGATTTCCGTGTGCAATTTCTTTAAGGTACGGTCTTGGTTCTATAGACTGGGAAAAGCACGGATATATCGGTGAAAATGCACTTCGTGCATGTAGAAGAGAAGGAGCTAGATGGATCAGACTAGGTGCAATTATGAAAAAGGACTTTTCAAGATTCGTTCCAAGAAGCGGTTACAAGATTTATGTAGAGGACATAGAAGTAGGGTGGGTGACAAGTGGCACATATAGTCCTGTATTGGAAAGAGGAATTGCACAGTTATATATTGATAGTAGATATGCCATAGTAGGTGAAAGTATAAAAATAAAAGATGCGAAAGGGAAAGAAGCAGAAGCTAAGCTTTCAGACTTCCCATTAATTCAGAAAAAATAGTTTTTTCGCTAAAGCAAGTTAGTATTACATAGATCTCATGAAATGATGTTTAATTTTGTTGAATTTGAAGCTAAATTTTCTCGATCTGAAATTCATTGTCTTTTTGCTTTTAAATGCTATGATATTAGTATAATATTTTAGAAAGAAGCAGGTGGAGTATGAAAATGGTCATATATACTGTAGACATGTTGGATAAATATGTCGGACAGAAAGTAAAAGATCCATATCAGAGGGTTGTAGGGTCTCTCGCAAGTATTTATAGTAATGTGGATGGGAATGTTAATGCCGTAGAGATATTATTTGGAGATATAAATTTTAAAACACTTCCAGCCGAAAGAATATTGATCCAGAAAGATGATATTATTCTTCTTCCAGAATGGAAATATTCAGCTTTAAAAGTTATTGAAAGGCTTGAAAGAGCGAGAAGAAGAGCAAAAGCTTTAGATGAGTTATATGCAAAAGGAGAAATAACAAGGCAATCATATGAGGAATTTAAAGCCAACGTTTCAAAAGACCTTGATACTCTAAAAAAAGATGCGAATGAAGCAAAAGACATGATTAAGAAGAGGATAAATGAGCTCGAAGACCAAATCGTTCAAATAGAAAAAGCTATAACTGCGCTAAAAATGAGCTATATAGCTGGAGAAATCAGTGAAAGGGGATATAAACCAGCTGCAGATATCTTAAGATTAAATAAAGATAGAAACCTTGAGGAGAAAAACGATGCAAAAAAGATAATGGATTTAATAGTTAAGCTAGAAACATCAAGCCTAGATGTTGAAAGCGTAGTTAAAGAAGTTCAAAATGTCACTCCCCAAGTTCCTCAAGTAGAGCAACCTATAGTCGTTGAGCTTCACGAATCTGCTCCTCAATCTGATAATGCAAATGTGCCTGCCGTATCATCCCAGTAATAAATACTAAAAAATAAAGGTGGTAACCGGGTTATGGGTCTAAGTATCGATAGGGATGAAAAAAAGGCAGGCCTGCTAGGCTGGCTAAAGAATATTTTCGGCAGTCCAAAGAACTATACATGGGAAGACATGATACAGGATGTAATAGTAAGGTTAAAGGACGAAGGAGAAAAATTTGATGAACTGGAATATAGAACGAAAAAAAGGATACAAGAGCTTACGGACAGAATCGTAGAGAACTTGAAAAAATATGATTCTCCGAATATAAAGGAAGATGAAAAAAGAACATATCATAATTTAGCAAAAATGTATGCAGAAGAAGTTTACGAGTTGAGAAACTTTTTAAAAGCGATCTTATTTACTAAAATAAGCTTCGAAAGAGTAATTCAAAGACTTCAAACTGTAAGAGATTATAAAGACTTTCAAGCAGCGCTCGGTCCGGTTTCTAAAATGCTCGCTGGAGTTAAAAACGAAATCTCTGCTATATTCCCTAAAGTAGGAGAAACTTTAGATGAAATTAATAGAAACATAACTGACATGATGATTTCCACTAGTAATTCAATGGGGGGGTTCAATACAAACCAGACTTTTATGATTAATGAAGATGTGGAAAAAATAATTCAAGAAGCTTGGAAGTTGGCTGACAGCAACGTGGAAAAAATGCTACCGGAGCCAAAGAAACTAATCCAGCAGACAACACAAATCACAAATTTAAGTACTCAGCAGTCAACTCAGAGGGAAATTAACCAGCAAAAAAGCATTGTAAATAAAACAGAAAAAATCCAATTAGAGGCGCAAACATCATCATCTTCCTACAATATTGAAATTGTGGAAAATATAATTCTAAATGAAATAAAAAAGACAGGAGGAAAGCTGAATATTCAAGAAATAACCACAAACTACGGAATTGATAAGGAGAAGATATACGAAGCTCTATATAATTTAAAGAAAAAAGGAAAGATAGAGATCAAAGATAATCCTAAATAATTTTTTTTAAAGGTGAAGGTACTTATGGCTTTCCCTTATTTACAAGAAATGGCAACTAGATATGCAAGAGCAGCAGTAGCAGCTGATAAAGACGGAGATTATGAGACGGCCATAAACAATTATAGAAAGGCTATCGAAATTTTGACAAAAATTGTTAGAATGTATCCTGACAGTCCTTTGATAAGTACTTATTTAGAAATGATTAAAAGCTACGAAAAGAGGATCCAGCAACTGCAAAGCAATACCGAAGCAATAGAATCTAATACTGCGAGTAAATCTAACGAAAAAGATAGCTTTATAAATGATATCGTTCTGACTCAAAAGCCTAATGTAAAGTTTAGTGATATTGCTGACCTTAAAGAGGCCAAACAGGCAATTGTTGAGGCTATAGTATATCCGGTGAAAAGACCAGATCTCTTTCCCTTAGGATGGCCAAGAGGTATACTACTCTTCGGTCCTCCTGGGTGCGGAAAGACTATGCTTGCGGCAGCTGTTGCCAATGAAGTCAACGGGTATTTCTTATATGTTGATGCGGCGAGTATAATGTCCAAATGGTTAGGAGAAGCTGAGAAAAACGTCTCAAAAATTTTCAAATATGCAAGACAAAAGAGCGAAGAAGGTAGTCCTGCAATAATCTTCATAGATGAAATAGACGCACTGTTGGGTACGTTTAGCGGAGAAGTTGGAGGAGAAGTAAGGGTAAGAAATCAGTTCCTCAAAGAAATGGATGGGATTCAAGATAAAGATAAAAAAATACATGTGTATGTAATCGGTGCAACAAATAAACCGTGGCAATTAGATGAGGCATTTGTGAGAAGGTTCAATAAAAGAATATTGATACCTCTTCCAGATCTGGAATCAAGGAGACAGTTGTTTGCTTTGTATACGAAAGGTTTGAATTTATCTTCAGATGTAGATTTGGATAGACTCGCTCAATTAACTGAAGGATATTCAGCAAGTGATATAAGGGATATAATTCAGGCTACACATACGCTAGTTATTAGAGAATTCTTTGAACAGAAAAATGGAGAAGGTGAGCCAAGGTCGATAACCATGGAAGATTTTCTCAATATACTAAAGGAGAGAAAGCCTAGCGTGGATCCTTTGTTTGTAAAGAGATATGATGCATGGTTTGAAAAGTTTAAAGCTCTTTAAGATACATAACCCGGTTATCACATGTTATATATTGCAAATTTTATATCTTTATTTTTCACAAAAAAGCAATCTTTTACGAACTTAATTTATGAGATAAAAATTTCAATCGTTAAATATCAACTTGCAATATAATATTGAAGCATAAATGAACTCATTTTCGTCCTCAAGGGCGAGAGGTTCTTCGCAATTATTTACAATTGCATGCTTCATCTGCTAGGTAGTGAGAGAGACCAAAGATCTCCTTTCTAAAGATTTATCTGGGCCGACTATTCTTTGTTAAGTTCTTGAAGACAACGCCTCATTTAATGCATACGCTGTTTTAATTTTTATCAGTAATAAAAAGCAGGAATAGAAAAGCTTATAATCTTCATTCCAGCCTTGAAAAGGAGGCTTTTTGTTTGTAATAAATAGCTCAGTTTCCCCGGAGAGGCACATCCTTTCGTTCACTCGGCATGACTGTCATCATTGCTTTTTATCATAAATATACATTTATTTTTTAATATTAAGCTATTGCTTTCATAAACTTTTAATAATTAACTTCAAAATACAATAAAATCATCTATTAACTAAAGCTTTTTCATAAATTTGAAGAAGTCTTTCTCTTAGCTCAAGGATTTTTGGATGCATAATGTAATCGAGAACTGTACCTTTACTTTCTTTTATACCTAAAACATCAAAAGTTTCCTTGTATTTGCTTCCCATAAAACCGAGACCTATCATTGCTTGACCTAATGCAGATTCTTTTACAAAAGAATTTTCAAAATATTTTGGATGGAATATGATACGCTCGAATTTTTTCGAAAGATTACTAGACAATTTTTCTTTTAATTCGTTTGAGCTAGAATATCTTCCAGTTACAACCAATATGTCCTTAGTATCTTCGTTTAATATTAAAATTTTCTCAAAAATAGAATCAAACATTTGCTCAACAGCAGCCCTACAAATAGGTTCAGTTGATTTCAAAGCATCATCAAGAGAAGAAGTTTTACAATAATCTTTTAGACCTCCATAAAATATATCATTTCTTTTCCACCGCCTTTTATACGCAGTTATTTCAGCATCAATCGGACCTATAGTTAAGTGACCAATTCCTAACTTAGTGCCTCCTATGCCACCAACTATTCTTCCACGCCTTACTTTAATTAAAGCATTATACCCATACCCTATTTCTAGCATAGTGAAGTTAATTTTATCTATATCGAAGCTTTCTCGATCACGAAGGTAGTTAATAACATAAAAAGCTGAAGCTAGCTTATCAGCAGTTCCGCAATCAATTGTATTAATCTTAAATTTTAATTCAACGCTATTTAAAAGTTTTACCGATGGGATATAACATGCATTTATTTTATTCTTCCAAAGCTTTACTGAAGTCTTGTAAAGAGCCTTATAGACCATACTTCCCTCATCTTTTAAATTCAATAATTCTTTATATTTAGAAAGAAGAAGGATTTCGGATGCAAATAACCTTATATCTTTTATATTTTCGTTACATACAAATGGAGATCCATACCCTGAGGGGGCAATTATAACGTCAAAATCTTTTATTTTTAAAATTTCATCTATTAGAATATCAGGATTTGATGCGATGATTTCTGTGGGAATGCTTTTCTCTTCGATTATTTTTTCTTCATCCATAACTACTATGTCAAAGCTTTTTGTTCCAGGATCAATACCTATGCTCTTCAAGGTCACTAACCTCTGCTATTACATTGTATGGATGTATTGACTCATAACTAATGACTTTAATCTTAAGCCCAATGTCACTTGGTAGCTCCTTTTTAAGATAAAAATAAGCTTTTCTGCACACATCTTCTGCAAACATAGGATTATTAATAGTTTTCTTTATGAATTCATATTCTTCATCTCTGTTAAGTGTTTCTTTTAAAATGTCGGAAAATGAGCTTTTTCCGACACTTATAGCCTTCAGTAAGTATTCATTGTACAACAGATCTAGGTTATATTTTGAATTTAAGGTGATGTGCAATTCAGCCCTCTGCATATGAGTAGGAGTTTTTTCATATTCCGTGTTTTCATAGAATTTAAACACTTCCTTTGCACATGGACACGACGTGATTCCATTTAATTCAATAGAAACTTTTCCTTCTTGTGAACCATTTTTTTCTCTTACATAACTCGCATGCAGTACAAACCGCGTATCTTCAATAATGTCTTCAAACGATACATGTATTTCTGAACGGCTTGAAGAAAAATGCGTGTTTAAAACTCTTTTAGCTGTCTTTTCCAGAAAATCATTTAATTTAAAACATTCATTACTGTTTAGCTCTTGATTTAAAGAATTTACTAATCTTGATAGATGAACCCCTCTTAATTCTTTGTCAAGATCTATATATAAGTTGATTGTACACAGTTTTTCGCTACATGAGTTTCCGATCTTAATTTTTATTTTTTTCTTTAAACCTTCGATTCCTGCTTTATTAATTGCAATTTTATATTCGGGTGGATTCTCATGAATGTCAGGAGAGAACTTCGTCAAGCACTTTCTCCCTCTATAACTACATAATTATTCATTCCTTCATATAGCTTAATTTTAATTCTTCCTTTTAACTTTTCGGCAATATCATGAAAAATAGAAAGGGCAATATATTCTGTTGTTGCTGCCGGATAATCTAAGTACTTAACAGATAAGGAAAATTCCCCTTCAATTCTAGTATTCTCTTTATCTTTTGCTGGAAGAATTAGCTTATGATCATAATCTTTAATAATATCTTTTATGATTTTTTTGAGTTCTATAAAATCAAAGACCATGCCGCTTTCCTGATTAAAATTTCCTTCATATTCTACTGATAGAATAAAAGTATGGCCGTGAAGGTTTTCGCATTTTCCATCAGCACTTTTAGTATAGTGAGATGCATCAAAGGAAATATTCTCGACGCCAACTTGAATTTTATTTACTCTTCCCAAGGATATATTTCCAGACATTTTTCATCATTCTCATACGGAATGCTTATTCTATAATTCCACTTACACTTCAACCAATTTATAATTAAGTAGCCCGCAAGGAACTTTTTTGCTTTTATATCCAATTTATTAAGATTATAGAACACATCGATATTGAAATATTCTTCACCTATTCCATAGATTTCTATCTCTTTCGCTTTAAAAAATAATGCGGTAAAAACCGTTCTATCACCATCAGTAAATCCCCCAAAATTGAATAAAGGATAAAAAGGCTTAGTTTGTGTAGTACCTATTATTTTAATTTTTTGCTTCATAATAGAAGGTAAATATTTTTTTATTAATTCCTGATTATCGCCATGTGCATGAATAAAAAAATAGGAATTTTTGTATTTAGGGTGAAATAAAATGTTATCATTAATGCCATCTAAATCTGTTATAATTGCGGTCGGTTTTATATCATTTCTTGACAAGCATTTAATCCCTTTATCCGCTACAAAAATAATAGCTTCATTTGGGTTTTTACAATTTATATAATCCTCGTAGCATTTCGAGCCCGCAATGACTATAACTTTTTTTCCTTCTACCGAAGAATATATCTCCTCGAGCGAAATCCTCGGATAATCTAACAAAAACGAACGTAGCAGAAGAGCGCTATTGTTATCTGAGTAAAAAGAAAGCTCAATAAAAGATTTTAACCAGTTGTAGATTTTCTCCCAAAAAAATTTGTTAGGTTTATAATTCAAACCTTTTTACTTCCTCCCAAACTTTACAGATGGCTTGAGAGTTGATGGATGGTTTGCCTTAACTGCATCTAACCTTCTTACACTTGTATTAATTGGTGCCTGCTTCAATTCACTTGGATTTGTATACGCTATTTCAATGGCTTTCTTTACAACTTCAGCATATTTTACTATATTTTCATAGCTTTCGGTTTCTGTAAATTCTATCATAAAAGCTTCATCCACTATTAATGGGAAGTAAATCGTTGGTGCATAAAAGCCGTTATCAAGGAGGTATTTGGCTACATCTTCAACCGTCACTCCAGTCTCTTCAGCTAACTTTTTGAAGCTTAGCACAGTTTCATGAAGCCTTGGAGTTTTTTCATCGTAAGGTAGCGTTATTCCCTTTACTCCTTTTAATAAAGAAATGAAAAAATTAGTATTAAGTGTCGAATATTTTGCCACTTTGTAAATGTCGCTTCCATAGGAAAGTATAAATATATACGCATATATCATGCCCGGAAGGTTTCCATACGTTGAGTATACATCTCCTATAGACTTGCTCATTTTCTTGAGGAAATACCTACCATTGTCGTCTTTACTAACAATATATCCAGGCAAATAATCTTCTAGATACTTTTTAACGCATACAGCTCCAGCGCCTGGTCCTCCTCCTCCGTGAGGAGCTGAAAATGTTTTATGAAGATTTAAATGTACGATATCGAATCCCATATCTCCAGGCCTAGCAATTCCTATTATTCCATTCAGATTGGCACCATCGTAGTGAACTATCGCTTCATTCTCATGAAGAATTTTAGTTACTTCTGTAATATTCTTCTCAAAAAGACCAAGAGTGTTTGGATTAGTCAGCATCAGGCCTGCTGTTTTATTACTTACAGAAGCTCTTAGAGCTTCTAAATTGACAAGCCCATGTTCGTCACTTGGGATTCTTACAGATTTAAAACCACCCATGCTACTACTTGCGGGATTTGAACCGTGGGCGCTGTCTGGAATTAGCATCTCATCTCTTTGAGTATCTCCTCTTTCTTGGAAGTATTTTTTAATTATCAAGACTCCAGTGAGCTCTCCTGAAGCCCCTGCAGGTGGCTGAAGAGTGCAGGCATCCATTCCTGTTATTTCTTTTAGCCATTCTTGAAGCTGATACATTAATTTCAATATGTTTTGTGCTGTTTCAAACTTTAATAGAGATGGGTGAATGTTTGCTAAATATTCGCTATTTACATAATTCGTTGCAATTCTAGGATTGTACTTCATCGTGCAGGATCCAAGAGGAACAGGACCATTATCTACGCCGTAAGATTCTTCTGTTAACCTTGTATAATGCCTTACTACCTCTATTTCACTCATTCCAGGAATTTTTAGCTCTTTTCTTTTTAGCTCACTTGGTAATTCGAGTTTTTCATCGACTTCAAATTCAAGGGAAGACCTATTTTGATGTTCAATATCAAAAGCTATAGGTTCATTCCATTTAGCTTGTCTAAAGCTCATTTTCTCAACACACCTCCTATGGCTTCACTAAAAAGTGAAATATCCTCATTATTATGCACTTCAGTAGCAGAAGAAATCGCATAATTTTGATATGGTGTAAAGGGTATTATTTTATATTTTTCAATAATCTCTCTTCCTTCTGTGAAAGGATCGTCAATTTTATAGCTAATATTCTTAAAATGAAGGGCCTTTTTATAACTTGCTTCAATTCCATTTTTTTCTAGTGCTTGCTTAAGCATTTTGGTGTTTTCAAGGATTTTTTCAGCTCTGGTTTTTAGGCCTTTTTCTCCATATAGTAAAACATTAATAGCTACTGCAATTGCATTCAAAGTAGTGGCTGTTGTTATATTAGATGTTGCCTTCTCTCTTCTTATATGCTGTTCTCTTGTTTGAAGTATCATCATATATCCTTTCTTTCCATCCGCATCAACAGTTTCCCCTATAAGCCTACCTGGAAGATTTCTTAAAAGTTCCTTATCATTTTTTATGCCCAATATACCTAAAAGACTTCCTCCTCCAGACATCGGAAGTCCCAAGCTTTGTCCTTCTCCTACAATAATGTCTGAACCTAGCTCTCCGGGTGGCGTTAATATAGGTAGAGATGAAGGGTCAGAAAATGTTATTGCAAGCGATCCATATTTATGGACTTCTTCGATAAGTTCTTTTGTCGATTTTCTTATTGGACCAAAATTTGATGGATAATCTATTATTACTCCCGAAGGTTTTTCGTTTTTAATTTTTTCAATAGTTTCTCCCGTTATCTCTCCGGTATCTTTATCAAAATCATATTCAATTAAGGTTGCATTTTGACCATATAAATATGTTTTAATTACAGATTTATACTCCTCGAAAAGCGTAGAAGAAATCGCAATTTTTTTATTTTTCTTAATTCTTATAGATAATAGCGAGGCTTCTGCAAGCGCGGTTCCTCCATCATACATACCAGCATTAACTATTTCAATGTCATAAAGTATTGCCATTAGACTCTGGTATTCATATAAGGCTTTTAGCAAACCCTGTGAAATTTCTGCCTGATATGGAGTATAAGCAGTTAAAAATTCTCCTCTATTTATTAGATAAGTAGTCACTTGTGGAACAAAGTGAGGTGCAACGGGTCCTCCAGAAAAAACTCTTTCTAAATCTACTATATTTTGTGCCCTTACAACTTCTTTCATATGTTTTTCTAGCTCTATTGTATTAAGGGGACGTTCTGCACCAATTTTCAGTTTTTTCTTCAACTTTATTTCTTCAGGAATGCTTGTAAAAAGTTCATCCCAGTTATTAATGCCTATTGTTTTTAACATTATATTTAATAATTCTTCATTATCATTAGGTATCCATGGATGGTATTTCATATTAAATCAACCATTTAAAATTATATAAAAAGTTAGAAATAAAAATTTCCTAAATCAAAACTAAATAGCTTTCTAAATATAATAAGTTAAAAAACAAGCATTGTTTGAAAAATTTTAACTTTTAGAATTTTTTTAAAATTTTTGAAATTGCTAGATAAATTTTTATACCTGAAACTTTGTCCTTCAGAAAAAATCAACCGTTTTAAACTTTTTTATGTTATATTTTATAGAGAAAAGTTTTTCAATAGTCATCGAAAAATGCTAAAATTTACCAATTATTTGTCTTATTAATTTTTTATTTTATTGTGTCGGAAATGCTTTGGATTTTTAATTATTTTCAATGATTACTCCAGGTTTATCACTATTTGTTTAACATTGCTAACAGTAATTTTTTTAACTCCTCTTTGTCCTGGCTTGTAAGTCGTTCTTATTAGTCCTGCTTCTTCTAATTTCTTTATTTGCGCACTTGCATTAGCTTTACTTTGTTTAATTAGATCAGCTATTTCACCGACATCTGATTCATGCTCTTTAATGTATTTTAGGATGAAAAGTCTTGTGCTGTTGGCCAAAGCTGAGGTAACTCTAATTATATACTCATCTCCATTTACATATAGTACTCCATTTTCTTCAAAAATTCCTGCTTTTTGCGGTTTTTTAATATTTTTTCCTTCTTCGATACTACTTTGAGATTGCATCCCTTTTCCACCTTTTTACTTTATAAATAATTATTAAATAATTATTTTTATCAGATGTTTATTAATTTTTCGCGATTTTTAAATAAATATTCCTACAAAAAGGTATTTTTATTTCCTTTTGTTCTTTTAATAAGAAGTAAAAAGAAAATTGCATAAATGTTTAAAAAAATGAAAAATATTATTTCAAAAAGCTTCTTATTGTAAAAATTTTACAAGTTTTTATGAAAGAAAAAAGAAAAGGTACTAGGCAAGGCCCTCCGCCGCTCTACCAGGCTGAGCCACGGGCCCACAATCGAATTTATTAAAATTATATAAAAAGTTTAAAAAGATAACGGTTGAATATATTATTGAATTTTTATTAAATTTACGAATTTTCTTGCCATGAGACTTTGTAATTGTATTACAATTGAAAAAACCCATTAATAGACGAGAACGATGTCAGATCAAAAAATAGTTCTATTTTGTTCATTCAAAAAAATTCTTCTTCTTGCTCATCTTCGCTTTTCGTTACGAGGCAATCTAATTCTTTTAAAGTCTTATATATGTTTTCGACTGCTTTTGAAACTTCTTCCTCCCTTTTAGCACCAGTAATTACCATTTTACCACTGCTAAATATCAGTAATACCACATATGGGTCGGTCATTCTATGAATTAGTCCAGGGAACTGCTCTGGCTCATACATGTTATTTTCTAATTTATATGCTGCATCTTCTAAATTAACATCTACATTAAGATTGGCAGAAGCAACGATGTTTTGTATCTGTATTTTAGGTCTTCCTGTAATTTTTATCCCATGATTATAAAATGTTTTTATAATTCTCTTAACTGCAGTTATCAATTCTTGGGTACTTTTTGAACCTGTTACAACCATTTTTCCTGATTTGAAAATTAGTGCAGTTATTTTTGGTCTATCTAGCCTGAAAACAAGCCCAGGGAACTGATCAGGATTATATTCTACTCTGGGAACTTTTCTTTCTATTTCATGCAGATCCAGTTGCTGATCAAGTGTAACAGTTGCTACAATATTTTCTATTTGTACTACAGGTTTTGATATCGAATTTGTTTTTTTCATATAGCACACCATAAGCATAATATTCCTAATAAACTTACTTGACTTTAATATTTTTAAAGAAATAAAGGGATTTATAAATAAATAAGATTGCAATTGATTTAAGCTTTTTTATTTTTAAACTTTTTCTACAAGAAGAAAAGATACTAATATCTAATAAATTTAAAGCAACTATAGTTTAACAGGTTATGTTTATTAGTTTCTTATTGAAAATTAATTATAAAAATGTGTAACTAATTAAACACCAAACGTTTTGTCTATTTTAGGAGGATGAATTATAAATTGAACATAGAAAAAGAGTACGTCCTGCCTGT
>NZ_JBMFSV010000015.1:0-29630 GCF_049967375.1 Fervidicoccus sp.
GAGATCTGAATCCTCCACTTATCTGAATGAATCTCTTCAAGTATTAACTTTAAAAGGTTGAAATGCTCTAAATGAATTATGAATAATATTAATTTCTCAAAAATTCCGATGAAGAAGATCCTAAATGCGGATGATCTATAGATGAAGACAAACCCACGCAATGAGGAATTATATAGGCTCATTAGAAAAAAACTAGAGGGTTCTCCTTGGCTTGACGACTTACTCGCTCAGCTTACTGACTGCGAGGGTTCAGCATTTGATTCTATTATTATTTATGACTCAAGCGGAAAGTTGCACAAAGGGGTAAAAATGAGAGTAAAGCCTGTTCTAGAGTCAGATGGCTATTCTGTTGATTATGCAGAAAACATAACTTTACTAGAAAGTGAAAGTGACTGGGAAGAGTTGCCAAAATCGACAGAAAATTGCATAGACACAAGGATATTAAAGCAGGGGGAGCTAGTTGTAATAGAATGTATTGAACCAAAGCTTTCTTTAGAAGAAGTCTTCAGAATTATAAAAGAAATGGAAAGTCCTTCGGTGCTTTGCTATTATGAGTGGGAATGATATTGCAGGCGGTAATCAATTAAAATTTAGAGTTAAAGGCTGGATAGATAGAGAAATTTTTGCAAACTTAATGAGATTCAGTGATTATAAGGGAAGGGAGAATGGAGAAAGTCTTTTTGAAATAAATTACAAAAAGATCAGAGAGAATGGGATAACGTTAGAAGAAGTGCTTAATACACTAAAAAGCTTAGGGGACAAAGTTCCTCCCTTATCCATTCAAGCGCTAGAAAACATCATTAAAGGTGGAAACAAGATAACTCTCTATCTTGAAAATGACGAGATCGTCTTAAAGCCCAACAGCTATATAAAAGACTTATTTGTAAATCTTAAAGAATATTTGGTTTATGAAAGGGAGAAAAAAATATTTAAGGTATATCCAGGGAAATACTTCGATCTTTTAAAAAAAGCCAAAGACATAGGTCTAGAAATAGAGAACAAAACTGGACTTCCAGACAGCTTAAAAATGAGCAAAAAAATTAACTTCAAAGGAGAGCTAAGGAACTATCAAAAAGAAGCGTTAGAAAGTTGGAAAAATAATTCCTCTAGAGGAATTATCGCTTTACCTACAGGCTCTGGAAAGACTGTAATTGGAGCAGCTGCTATTGCAGAGCTAGGCGAGATGACCTTGATAATAACTTACACGAAGGAGCAATTGCTACAGTGGATGGAGATGCTTAAGAACTTTACCGACATACCTCAATCAATGATCGCGGCCTTCTACAGCGAAGAGAAGAGAATAGCTCCTATAACTATATCAACATACCAAACTGCATTCAGACACATAAAAACTCTCGCTTATCGATTCAGCTTATTAGTAGTAGATGAGGTCCATCACCTCCCTGCTGATAAGTTCAAAACGATAGCTTTAGGAATGTACTCGCCACATAGGCTTGGGCTAAGTGCTACAGTCATTAGAGAAGATGGAAAACACGTTGAGCTCTTTCCTTTAATGGGAGGAGTGATATACTATAAAACTCCTCAAGAACTTGTAGAAAAGGGATTCCTTTCTCCTTATGCAAGTTATATTGTTAAAGTCGGCCTGAGCAAAGAAGAAGAGGAAAAGTATGAAAAATTAAAAAACATCTATAAAGCCCTAACCCTAGGCATTCCTTTTGCGGAAGTTCTGAAAAGGGCTAAAAGTGGAGATTCTAGAATGGCAAAAGCGCTTAAAATACACAACGAAATGGTGCAGATCTATCAAAAAGCTAAGGCAAAAGAAGAGGCTGTTAAGAAAATCGTTGAGCAGGAGCTGAAAAACGGCTCCAAAATACTAGTTTTTACTCAATATGTAGAACAGGCTGAAAAACTGGGAAATATGCTTGGTGCGCCTGTGCTTACAGGCTCCACTGAAACAAAGCTGAGAAAGAAAATACTTGAAGATTTTAAAAAGGCGCAGAGCGGGGTGCTTGTACTTACTACGGTAGGAGATGAAGGTCTCGATATCCCTGATGTCAACGTTGGAATAATAGTCGCAGGAACAGGGAGCAGAAGGCAGTTTGTTCAGAGGCTGGGAAGATTGCTGAGACCTAAGCCAGAGAAGACTGCAAAGCTTTATGAAATCGTCACCAAGGGCACAGCTGAAGAGTCTTTAGCAAGAAAAAGGAAGAAGCTGGAAATAGATTCGGATGAAAAGGAAAAGAAAAGCAAACAAACGAAGCTTTTTTGATGTGCATTTTCCTTATTCATGATACTTTTAGTTAATCAATACAAAGTATTTATTTATTTATTTAAACATTTTATTATAAACTAGAGAAATTTGTGAGGTTAATACTTATGAGCATTAACGCGGAATTTCTTAAAAAAGAAGCGGAAATGAAGGCGCTTTCAATTAGGAAAACTTCTATGATAAAATATAAGTTTATAGTGCTGAGCGGGAAAGGTGGTGTTGGGAAAAGCATTGTAACAGCAAATCTAGGTTTAGCTTTTTCAAAGCTTGGTTTTAAAGGTAAAATTGGCATTTTAGATGCAGATATTCATGGACCAAGCATACCAAGATATTTGGGCTACGAGAATGCTGAAGTATTAACCGATGGTGAAAAGCTATATCCTGTAGAGACTAAGTATGGGATCAAATTAATGAGTGCAAGCTTTTTCTTAAAAGATAAGGAACTGCCGATAATTTGGAGGGGGCCGCTTAAGATTAAACTAATTAGAGATATGATCACTTCAACTGAATGGGGTAATTTGGACCTTTTATTGATCGATACTCCTCCTGGAACTGGAGATGAAATACAGGGAATTGTGGAGTATATATCAAAGATAACTGGTGCAGTTGTAGTTACCATACCTTCAGACGTATCTCTACATGTTGTTAAGAGGGCAGTGACCTTTTTGAAAACCGTCAATGTACCGCTTAAAGGAATAATAGAAAACATGAGTTTTGTAAGATGTAATGATGGATCTGTAAAGAGACCATTTGGAGAAGGAGGAGCAAAAGTTGAAAAAGAACTTGGAGAAAAAATAATTGCAAGAATCCCTATGAATCCCCTTCTAAGTAACCCAATTGATGACACTAACAATCCATATGAATATGATAATCTTAATAATAATGAGGTTGCAATATCTTTTATGGAGGCGGCAAAGAAGCTAATCGAGTCACAATCTGGGGTGTAAATATTGACAAAATGGCATTTGAGATGCACACAGTGTGGGACTGAATGGTATTTGGAAGTCAGCTTCAATTTAGCAGAAATGAAGAAAATCTATCATTATTGCAAAACTTGCAAAAAGAATACATTTCATGAGGTTTTAGAAAGGCTAGATTGATTTTTATCTATTGAAAATAAACTTGAAAAGAATGAAATAAATTTTTAATTGTATGCAGAAAACTGAGCTCAGTCTAGCCAATCATTTGTTTCTATTTTCCTTGGAAGGTACTCTTGAGCCAAGAACTTCAATCCCTTACTGGCCATGGCTTCAATTTCCAGCTTGCTATGCGTCAGGAAGAAGATCCCTATTTCCTTAATCCATTTAGGATCTTGGAACCATGGGTATCCTGGCGACTTCTTTATAGTCTTCTTCCCGCCTCTGCTGGACTTCAGCTGCTCATTAGTAAACTCCTTATATACTTTATCGCCTACTAGTTCAACTGCTCTTTCTAGATCTTGCTCCTTTGCCCTTATGATAAAATTCTTCCTTTCTTCTTCAGTCATAAATGGCTTTTTAGTTAGCTTTTCCTTGTAACCAAATGTCTTTAACGCCTTAAGAAACCTCTCTTTTTTCTCCTCTCTTAATTTTTTGGTATCTCCGCTTTTAATTTCCTCGGGCGATAAATAAACTTCATTTAAAGGAACGTCGTCGCCAAAGACGTCGCTCATGGTAACTCCTAAAAATCTTGCTTTGGGCGTAGCAAGCCTCTCACTTTCATAGCTGAGTGTAATAGAGCCTATTTTGAATACGCTATAGATATAAAATCCATACGGATCACTATCAGCTAAAATATACACAGGGAGTTTGAGCTCTTCGTTCAATCTCCTAACAAATCTTCTTGTTGCCCTGTCAGGCTGTCCCGCACTCGTAACTAATATCGCTTTATTAGCTTTCCAATATCCAAATCTGTGCAACTGCTGAAAAACTGCATCCTTCTCAACAACTAAAACATATTCAGCGTTCACATCCAAGAATTCTATTAGATCTGGCGTAGATTCTATAGCATAAGCTCCATGACCCATCTTGCTCAGATCTATAACATCGTTCCCGCTCCTAAGTCTCATATCTCCGACAACTTTCCCCTTTTCTTTACTTAATATGAGCATCTCTTCCCTAAGTTTCCCAGTCAGCACCTCAACATCTCTGAGAACTGCATCGCTCTCCTGTTGCTCTTCCCATGTATTTTTAAACTTATCTTTTGGAGAAACATGGGGGAGTGTGTGCTTCCCTCTGTAGTAAATATCTCTTATTGTGGGGTACTCGTTGTTTACTAATGCCTCATAAATGATCCTTGCCATCAAGACTGTCTGCATAAACCTTCTTGCTTCATTTTCATCAAAGAACTTTCTAGTCAGCTTCTGCTCGCCAAGCAGTAGAAGCTTTCTCTGCCTGTCATAAATTGTGTTTGCCAATGTCCTCTTCTTGATTATTAGTTTTGGTTCTTCTCCTTTTCTCACTTGTTCAATTAGCTTTTCAAATGCCTTCTTTACCGCCTTTATTGACAACTCTCTAGCTTTTTGGTCTATTTTGTCTTGCAATCCTTCCATAATCCTACTCCTCCTTTACCTCTTCTATTATTTTAACTTTCTTTTCAGCGATTGCTTTAAGCGTGCTTTCAAGCTCTTGCGCAATCTTTTTTCTTTCTTCAGGAGAAACCCCATCGTAGAATACTGCAAGGTTTTGTGCTACTTCAGGTATATATTTGAGGAATATCCTGAATTTCTCCTCAGCTTCCTCTCTTTTTCTCTTTTTAACTATATACTTTCTCAATCTCCTTGCTAATTCTTGAACAGCAGCTTCTACTTCTTTTCTAATTTCTTCTACCTGTGCAATACTTTCCTTTCCAACACCTTTATATGGAACTTTTGTTGACGCTATATGAACGAGAACGACTACTATATCGGAAGGATCAAGCTTATAAGTGTTCTTCCAGTTAAAATCATCGGGATTGACAACGCTCCAAATTAAATCAGCCTTTTCATCATAAAGCAGAGGGATCTTATTCGCATATCTCAAAAGTGCAATAAACGGTCCGCTTTGCCCTTTTATAGAATCTCTTGCAATTTCATCTAAGTTTTCGCTTAGTTTTCCTCCGTATGCTATTCCTGCTTCAACTATAAACGGATGTCCTCCGTATGATTTCGGCTTCCTGGTTATCGCATCTACAAACTCAGGATTGAGCACCTGTTTAAGTCCTATTTTTATTAATTCTTCTCCTATAGGAGATAAAGGATCAGGAGAAGGAGAAATGAAATCTACACTTTTTATAGATTTATATAAAGCTTCTATTTCCTTATCATTCAAGTTCTTTGGATTTCTATCAAAATCAATTCCTGCAATTTTCAATATTTCTTCCGCCTTTTTTTCTCCAATCCTCTGAAAGTTCTTCATTAAGAAGTCCTTTATTGTCTTGTTCTTAGATTCGGAAATGCTCATCTTAAGCATTTCCAAGTCTATGCCTAAAGGGTGAGGTTTGGTTTCCTTTGGAGGTACAGGCAACTTATCTGTGACTCTCTTATAACAGACGATCTCGCTTTCTTCTTCTCCATTTCCTTCCTGCTCCCCGTTAAACTTCGGCATTATAAGAGTTATATCAGCATATGGTGCAATGATGGCAGTTCTTTTTACATATACAGAAATGTAGTCTCTCGTCCTCTTATTCCAGTCTCCCTCTATTGTAACCTTTGCAATTGTGCCATGCCAACTTGTTTTTTTCTCCCAAGCTCCTTCCTCAAATACTATTGGCTCATTTTTTCTTATATCAACGCTTAGCTTATAGTAGAAAATCTTATTTGAACGAGAAGTGCTACTGTATATTTCAAAGGGCTTCCCAGTTGTTATTTGGCCATATAGAATTGCCATCTTTGCACCCAATCCATACATACCTCTTGTCTGCCTAAACTTATACTTAGAAGAATAGAGTATTCTTCCAAAAGCATCAGGAATTATATTACTTGGTATACCTATTCCGTTATCCTCAACTGAAACCGTGAAATAGTTTGGATTTGAAGAGTCTTCTCTGCTAATACTTATAACTACGTTCGGCAGGATGCCATGAACTTCTGTTGCATCAAGACTGTTTTCAACAAATTCTCGAACAGTCTGATAAAGCGCTCTCGAAGGACTGCTAAATCCAGCGATTTCCTTATTTCTATAGAAAAACTCAGATGGACTGAGCTGCCTAAAAGACTCAACATTTTCTGTCATCATATCCACCGCACTTATGTCCCTAACCACTTAAAAACCTTTTTTCAAAAATAATTATTATACTTATGAGGTATTTAACTAACTGAGCATCTTTTCATTTAGCATTAACGTTTATTTCTTCATAAAGTTTGAGCTACTGTTTAGAAAAAATACTATTAATATTAAATTATTTCCTCTGCTAACATTTACCTCAAGTTCAATTTAATCCTATATCAATATAGCGCTGAAGCAAGGATTGGGAGAGTTATTGTCGCATCGCCGTAGACTACTATATGTTTTGATTTAGATTTCAATTTACCCCATGAGATTGCCTCTCTCGTCTGCGCTCCACTTAGACTTCCATCATATTCTACGGCAGTTGTTAAATATATAGCGTAGTCCAGCCCATTTTTGAACTGGTTCCACCATATAACATGATGCTTGCTTATACCTCCACCAATAATTAATGCCAAGCTTTTTTTGTCCTGCGACTCGAACGTCATATCTTCTAGAAGCTTTTCATCTAATGATAAGTCCAGTTTTACGTTGTATATTCTTCCATAGATTAGTGCATTAGTTCCAAAACTGCCATCATACATTCCAGGCACTATTATTGGAACTTTTCTTTCATATGCAGCCCTTAATATAGAGTTTTTATCTTCTATTTTTTCCCCAATGCTCCATAAAGCTTCATATACGGCAAGAGTTTTTCCTTTCTTCTCTTCCATAAATTCTTTAACCGCTTTTTCAACTACTTCACCATAGCTTTCAAATGGAACAAATACGTTTCCGAGCCTATGAATGTTGTATTCGTAAAGCATTGAATCATCGTATTCAAAACCTCCCTTAAAGTATCCTGGACCTAAGGCCTTGGCAATATCATGATCTAATGTTCCAGCAGTTGTAACAACTACGTTGAAGTGCCCGTCTCTTATTAGCTTTGCAAACAGACCTCTCAATCCAGTCGATACTAAATTTCCTGTAAATGAAAGGAACCTCAACTCGCTTTCTTTCCTACCTTCACTCAATATCTCTGCCGCTTTCGACAAATGACCTGCCATGAATCCGTGTATCTGCGAATAATAACTTATGAGCGTTTTAAATGATTTGATTTGCTCATCTGTTGGAGGTTCATCCATTATTTTTTCCTTCAATAGCTCTTCTCTGCTATCTTTCATAAAAACCACCTCATCCTTTAGTTACACCAATTGGCCTTAATTTAAGTACCAGTTTTCCAATACCGACTTTATCAGCTACAAGAGCTACTCTGTCTACATCTTTATAAGCACTTGGAGCCTCTTCTATAAGGACGCCTTTTGACGCTGCCTTGACATATATGCCCTTTTTACTCAACTCGCTGATCAGCTGATCTGCCGTATAATTTTTGAGAGCTCTCGATCTGCTCATCCACCTTCCTGCTCCATGTGGAGCTGTAAACCACGTCCTTTTTCCTTCATTTGTACCAACAAGGACATAACTTGCAGTCCCCATAGATCCCGGAATAAGAACTACTTGTCCTATGTTTTTATGATCCTTAGGAATGTCCGGATGTCCTGGGGGAAAAGCCCTCGTTGCTCCTTTTCTATGCACTACCAACCTCTTCCTTTTTCCATTTACTTCGTGCTCTTCAATTTTCGCAATGTTGTGAGCAACATCATAGATTATTTCTAAACCTAATTTATCATCATCTGTTTTAAATACTTCCTTAAAGCTTTCCCTAACCCAATGAGTTATCAGTTGCCTGTTAGTCCAGGCATAATTTGCTGCCGCAGCCATAGCTTTAACATAATCTTGCGCTTCTGGAGAATTAAAAGGTATGCTAGCAAGCTCTCTATCAGGAGGGACCGTACCGTACTTCCTCATTACTTTCTCCATTATTTGAAGATAATCACTCGCAACCTGATGACCGAGTCCTCTGCTCCCCGTGTGAATCATAACAGTAACCTGTCCTTCATGTGTTATTCCTAAGAACTCAGCTATTTTTCTGTCAAAAATTTTTTCCACAACCTGAACCTCAAGAAAATGATTTCCACTTCCTAAGCTACCAAGCTCCGGTGCCCCTCTGCTTTTTGCTCTCGATGAAACTTTAGATGAGTCCGCTATAGACCAGCTACCTCTTTCTTCTATATGTTCAGGATCCTCGCTTCTTCCAAATCCATGTTCAACAGCCCATTCAACTCCTCTATTGAGTACTTCATCGAGTATTGTTGGAGTAACCTTTATTTTTCCCTCACTTCCTAACCCGCTTGGGACATTTCTTGCAATAGTATCAACTAGTTCCTTTATTTTCGACCTCACATCTTTTTCGTCAAGCTCAGTTCTAAGCAGTCTAACGCCGCAGTTTGATACTATTATCCCATTCGCAACGAAATTGTGCGCATCATCATTGACAGTAATATCATAAACATAGCCATCATAGGTCTTTATTTTAATGTCTTCTATCATATCATATACTATATCTCCTTGCAAATTATCTTTAATCCAGTCCTCAAATCTTGGAAAGTTATAAGAGACTCTCGGGACAGTAATTCCATCATATATTGCTCTTTCAACATATTTTTTGTTTATCCACTTAGACTCTTGAGAAAGCATAATAAAAAGAGCTCCTGCTGATTGGCCCTTAACATGCATTGATGCAGCTTTTTCTGCAACTGATGCTTTTTCTTTGAGTACATTAATCTTCAATCTTAGCCAAGATGCCGCTGCAATAGCCAATCTTTGTCTTCTAGGATTGTAAATATAGCCTACTCTTGTCCAAAGCCTAATCAAAAATTTAGGCTTTGTTGATACCAGTAATTTGATCCTCACTTTATCCCCAAGATCCTCCCTACTCATTCCAAGTGTTTTTATTCCAAACTCTTCAAGCATTGATGCAATATCTTTAAGAAATTCCTCCGCATTCTTCTCTAATTCTTTAAGCTTGTTTACTGAAACAAAAGGATGCTCAAATTTATATCCATTAATGGTTTGTGGCTTATTCATTTCTGCGCCAAAATAAGCTGCAAGGTACAATCTCTTCATCCATAGAGGTAGTTCTTTTATCCAACTAGGAACGGTAAAAGGAACATGGGTCTTCTTTCCAATAGGCGCTCCCAATTTCTCAAGCAATTTCCTGAAGCTCTTTGCAGAAACATATACAGAGTTTTCCTTCCCTTTGATTGTCCTGCCATTGTATTCTGAAGCTCTTCTTCTTGTTTTTATATTTGAAGGTTTATATCCTAGAAGTTCGATATCTTTTCTAATCTCTTCCAGACCTTCTTCACTTCCGTAGAACCATGTCTTCTTTCCATCAAATGTTCCATCTCCAGTGAAGTATCCAAGCAGTTTTATAATCAAAGGCAACTTCGGATTGTCTGTATATAGAGGTAAAAGCCCTCTTTTTTCTAACTCTTTTGCAATGTTTTCTTCTAAGTCTTTTCTATCTAATAGTAACTTCTTTGCTGGAGCCTCATACCTAACTCCACTAAACGGATATGTAGCTATTCTCATCCCTTTCTGAAGATCTTTTGCGAGAATCATTCCCCTATCTGTCAATATTGGATGATCATGACTAGCCTTTATGATTCTTCCCGTTTTTGTTTTAATTATATAGATTTTCTCTTCTTTCCTATAGAACCAAAAAACAACTTCTGCATCTCTAGAACGACCATTATTGACCAAAACCTTATCTCCAATTTTTAATTCTTTGATATATCTCCATGCACCATAACTATCAAGAACTTTCATGTCAGGAGTTAGGCAGTTTATGTCATAACCGACGCCGCCGGGACTAATAACACCATTTTCCTCTATATCCATTCCTGCAACTCCGCCTATAGGAAAACCATAACCCTGGTGTCCGTCAGGCATCACATAGCTTGCATCAACTATGCCATTAAGGCAGGCTACATTGGCTGCCTGTTCTAAAGTTAAATCTTCCTGCATTTTCGAAAGAAGAAACTCATCGGCGAAAATAACGGCAGGAACTTTCATACAAGTTTTTTCTCCTTTATCTATTACCCATTCATATTCATTGATTTTCCTTACTTTGACTGGCAAACGAATCACCTTATTTTAAAATAAATATAACAATCCATGAAAATTATACTTCTTGTAAAACTTAAAATTATAATACATATCATTTTATAGATTTAATTTATCAAAGGTTATTAACTTTTAACAAAGCGTGAAATTTTCAGCCTAGAAATTTTTTACATGTCACAACTTGTTTTTGCAAAAGATATTGATATCGCTGAATTTTTTCTATTCCATACTCATGAGCTAGTTTTTGATTGAGAAAAGTTATTATTCTTCAGCATCTCTGATTCCATATTCTGTAATTGAGAACACTACTTCTCCCTCTGGAAGATGAGGAGCATCAACGACTTTAGCGATCCTCTTATTACCTCTGCTCTTTCTAAGCTGAACTCTTACGCCAGGAGCATGATAGAGTACGTGCCCCCCTACTGCTTGAGTAGGGTCTCCGTAAAAGACATCAGGTCTTGCCATTACCTGATTAGTGATAACAACAGCTATATTATAAATCTCAGCAATTCTCATAAGTTGGTGAAGATGTCTATTTAGCTTCTGCTGCCTCGACGCTAAGTTTTCTCTTCCAGGATATTCTGCCCTGAAGTGACCTGTTATAGAATCCACTACTACCAATTTTATACCTTTTTCCTGGATCATTTTTGTAACTTCTTCAACTACTGCCATTTGATGGTCACTATTTACCGCTCTTATATAAAATATGTTTTCCATAACTTCATCTGGATTTAGCCCTAACGCTCTTGCCATCGCTTCTATTCTCTCCCACCTAAACGTTCCCTCGCTATCTATATATACCGCCCTGCCTGAAAGCCCTCCCTTATCAGGTGGAAGCTGGACGTTCACTGATAATTGGTGGCTAATTTGCGTGTTATGAAGAATAAGCCCAGATGCTGAAAGGAAGTTGTGAGTGCCAGGAACAACTAAGTCATATACAAATCCTTTTCTATTCACTAATTTCTTTTCAACAATTTTTTCTATATTAAATCTCTCATTAGATTTTTGAGATAATACTCCTGAAGTTTCAAATACTGGCACTTCATCTCCTTCCTTTAGCGTATAGCTTTTCTTCCAAACAAGTTTTCCTTTGCTACTTACCAAGAAGGGGTGACTTAAAGTAACCTCTATTTTTTCGCCGTTGGAAAGTTTTATCTCTACAAGCTTTTCGACTTTTTGTTTATATATGTACTCTGCTTCGCTTAACTCCATTCTGTTGCCCGAAAAAGTAATGACTTTATTTTTGTTTAAAAGTGGAACCATGAATCCACCGTCATACATTAGCTCTTTTCCTTCGGACGCCTTCATTTCATAAAAGCTTTCTATATCTATTTTTTTCACACTTCCAAAGTCTTCTATTATTACCTCAGTTTCAGGAGAAAAGCACTTTCCAGTTCCAAATTCGCCGAAAAATTCGGTCATGGTTCTTGTTTCTACTCCTCCTCCAAGAAGGTCATCAAGAGATTTACTTCCGGTCGTTATCTTCCCTACACTTTGCCTTTCCTTTTTAAGCTCTAACGCTGTCTTAAATCTTATTTCTAGTGCATCCCTTGCAGCTTTTATAGCCCTCTGTGCTGTGTTAATTGGTATTCCTACCGCAGCGCTTATTTCCTGTGGTGTTGCAACTGCTATTGCTTCAAGAGTTCCATATCCTGCTTCGATCAGCTTGGTAGCAGTTGCAGGGCCTATACCAGGCAGATCGGTTAAAGTTTTTATAGCATTTATTTCTGATTCGTCCTTTTCTTCATCTTTTTTCTTTTCTTCCTCCGAATCTTCACTTTCAGAAGTTTTTTGAGATTTGGGTACCAAAATACTCTCCCTTTTATTAACTTATAATTGATCGAATACTCTTTTTCCTAGTATAAATAAATAGTAGTCCGAAAATATTTTTTTCGCTAAAATTCAAACGGAAAATCATTCCTCTTATAGACAGCATCGAAAAACATATATTCGTATATAGTGCTGAGCCTAAATGTCCTCTTAACTTTCTTCAAAGCTTTTTCATCAAGTTCTGAAAAAGTTTCCTCAGCTATTTTGAGTATTCTGTTAACTATATTTTCATATTTTATGTTAATTGAATAAGTTTCTATCCACTTTTTATAAAGCGGATTTGGAGAAGATTCCTCTGCGAGTTTTTTCCCGACCTCTAAATAAATCCAATAACAAGGCAGAACTGATGATATACCTATAGGATAATCTTCTAAAACGATAGTTGATATTAGATGATTCGAATATGCCAACGTAACTTGATTCGGTCTCACTTCCTCTAGTTTCTTTCTATCGATATTCCAAAATGAGAAAAAGCTCTCCTGCATAGCCTTTTCCACTTCATATACTCCAATAGCATCTTCAATAAATGTCTTCTGCCACTCTTCCTTTGGCATTTTCGATGAAAGTAGAGATAGAGCTTTCGAGTAATTAGTTAAATAAATGTAATCTTGAATTATGTATTCCCTGAAAACTTCTTCATTTAACGATCCTTCGGAAAGCTCTTTCAAAAATGGATGATTAAGTATTGCTTTAAAAATGTCTTCTATACTATCAAAAAGCATATTGAGAACGGTCATTTTTCGACCTCATAGATAATATTTATCAAGAATTTTATCTTAACTTAAAATATTAAATTAACTGTATTCCAACTAATTTATACTGAAGGCCCTAGCCTTTCAATGTGAGGAAGAGTCAAACTTTTCAATAAACAAAAAACCCTTATTTCTTTGAGATAGGAATAAAAAGTTCACAGTTTCACATAACATATTTTTGCTTTGATGATAAGGATGATAAATATTGAAATAGCAAATGCTTTGTTAATGATCGAACCTATGGAAAAGATGAAAGACTGACGGCTTAGAGAAAAGATCTGGAGAGGTTCTTTGACCATTCTTATGCATTTCAATTGAAAGTAATGCATTCATGGATATGTACTGGAATCCTATGATCCTGCAGGAAGGAATTAATTATCCTAAAGAAGAAATTAGGATAATATTAATTGAGATTTTTGGTTCAACATGCTAACTCCAATGAGGTCTTGTAAATGAAGGAAGAAGGAAAAGCTTTGGTTTTCTTTTTAATATATGTGATCGGGAGCGTCCCACTGAATTTTTTCGTAAAAGATCTTCTGGAATATTTTAGCATTGGTTTTTCCCTTTTTATCAGATTCATCATCATGTTCTTATTTACAATACTGTTTTCGAAGAAGATCATTTTAAACAAAAATATAGCAGTTCTTTCTTTTTTCGTCTTTTTGAGTACAACGTTGTGGCTATATAGCCTCATATATCTTTCTCCAGCAGATTCACTAGTTTTAAGCTATTCTATGCCATTAATTGCATCATTAATTGGAAGAAGGATTTTGAACGAAAAAAGCGGAGAAATATATGGAGTACTTGTGGCTTTTTTGGGCTATATAGCTTACAGTTATAACTTAATGAAAGGTTTCACATTATACGGAACTGTTCTTTCTTTTATAAATGCATTTGCATGGGCTTATTATAGCGTTCTTTATAGAAAACTGAGAACCTTTGATGTATTTGTTCTTAATTCATCAGTTTTCCTTATTTGTTCGTTGTTCTCCCTCGCTGTACTCCCTTTATATCAGCCTATCATTAAAGCAGGGGCTGATGACAATGTGTTCGCTGATGTTATTTGGTTCGCAACAATTGGAGGAGCGGTTCAATTTCTTTCTTGGAACAGAGTCCTTTCTATATGGTCGGCAAGCAAAGCTACAGTTTTAAGCTATATTGTTCCAATTTTGACTTTTATCATCCAATGCTTCTCAAATAAGGAGAGTCCATCGCTTCTTCAAGTAATTGGAATAGCTTTAATAACAATAGGCGTCATTTTAACATTCAGAAACGAATTAAAAAATCATTCTAATTCGTCACTAAGCGATGAATCGATAAGCCTTTGAATGCCGCTGATTTGCTTTATGATTCTCGCTACTGAAGGAGGAACATAGCTTTCCCATTTCTCTCCACTGAGCATTTTTTTCCTAATTTTCTTGCCACTATATTCTGACCTAAGAAAGAATGGAGGAACTAGAACATCATATCTTTCTTCTTTAGCAAGTCTTATGACAAGGGGATTTCTAGAGCATACAGCATCAAAAGGAGGTAAGAGGGATTCTAGGTAAGAAATCCATATGCTGTTATACTCTATATCGGGCACAGGCACTATATAGAATTTGCTCAGATCGAAGCCTTCTTCCTTTAATGCCTCTCTTATCATAACCATCCTCTCTCCTGCAGTAAACGGATTATCGACCATATGGCTTTTTTGCGCGCTACCAATTGCAATTATTATTTCATCGCCAAAATTTAGCATCCATTTTATAACTTCTATATGTCCATAGTGAAGTGGTTGAAACCTTCCTGGAAATAATATTCTATTGTAGCGCTCCTTTATTTCTTCAAACAAACCTTTTCACCAATTTTAAATCCATAATCTGCGAATAAATTACCCTTGTTCTTTGCAAGCTCCAGGAATCCAAAGCTGTTTTCATAAATTGCAAGTTCATTTTCTTCTAATAAGCTAAAAGTAGGAACATTCTTAAAAATATATTTCTTGTTATCGCTTTTCTTCAGCACTTCTACGTCTTTTCCCATAATGCTGAGGATCTTTCCCTTAGAAGAGAGAACTACATTTCCAAAAACGTCCTTGTGAATAATCTCAAAACAGATATAAGCACCGTCCTTTTGCATCTTAATAAGGCTAAGCTTAGAAAGGGATTCCAAATTGAGCGGATCACCGAAAAATCCAGGATCCCCGTTTTTAGCAAGCCTAGCCGCTATTGGCGCAAACACATCTCTGCCGTGAAATGTAGAAGATATGTTACGCAGGTCGCTCTTTTCAATAGAGATTGAATAGGCTTCTGCTTGAGAGAAATTCTCCTCTATAATAGGCCAAAATATCCCATTATCCGGACCAACAAAAAACCAGTCTCCTGCTTTTACTATTAAAGCCTTCCTATCACTTCCTACTCCTGGATCGATTACTGCTAAGAAGACCGTTCCACTGGGGAAATATTTATAGGAAGTGTAAAGAAGATATGAACCACTAATAATAGAAAACGGGAGGACATTATTAGAAATATCTAATGTTTTTACCCTTCTATTTTCCTTCATTATTACCGCTTTCATTACTGCGACATAATTGTCGATATCCCCAAAGTCTGTTAATATTGCAATTAAGCCTTCTTCATAACTTCTCTCCATGCTTCCTACCTATTGTATGGTTTTCAATATAATGGATTTCCATTTTTTTTATTATTAGCTTAAAGATATTTTTACCGTTTATATTTAAAATTGTCTTTTAAAAAGTATATCGGAGAAATATTATTGATATATAAAAAACATCCAAATCTATATAATTGATTAAGCAAGCAGATATTTTTATGATTTAAACTGTAATATAATCACTATATGTTCATTCTCCTATCCATATTACCTTATTCAAATTTTGGATTCATTTTAGAGAAATGGGCATAAATTTTTCTCATCTATTTGGGCTTGCATCTTTCACTTGCAGATAAGTGGGGAAGATCGAAATCCCACATTAGTTTTTTATGAGATTTACTTTTTTGGGCTATGGACTAAACTTCGTGTTTAGCTAAAATAGTTAATGTTAGGGATCCCTCACTGCATATAACGTCTTAAAGATATTTAAATATCAAATCCACTATAAAATAGTGAAATCTTCAATTGTAAAAAGGATATATTATTTTAGTTAATTCATATAAATCATAATGGTGAACTTAAGTGCCGATGGTTCAAATTAGCACGGAAAGAATTAGCGCAGAAAAAGTATCTGAAATCCCACCGCCTATGATGAGATATAATACACAGCTCAACGTAACAAAAATAAGCGAGGATCCTCATACTGGCATTGGAGCTTATGAATTTAGGATCTCCCTCCTCTCGGATCCTATGGTAGTAAATATAGTTATTACCGGAAAAGTTAGAATACAAGCACAAAACCAAGATGAAATAAAAGAAATATTTACAAAAAAGAGCAATGAAGAAAGAGCTAACTTTGTTGCCGGATTAGTACTTCCTCATCTTATGGGAACTTTAATTTTGATCTCAAGGGAGTTGCAAGTCCCTCCACCTCTTCCAATGGCACCTCCACCTCCTCAAAAAACTAAAGAAGATTTTCATTCAATTTGAAGTGGGAGAAAATATGAGGATTTTGCAGATTCATGCGAAAAAGTTTTCTTTTAGAACAGTTTCGGAAGCGCTACAGAAGAAAGATGAGACACCCATACACGAACTTAGCAAAGAAAATGTCCTTGTTGCTTTTATAAGTGTAGAAAGAGGAGACGACGAAAAGGTAATAGAAAATGCGACAGAATCTATAGCCGAACATGCAAAAAAAGTCAATGCTAATAGCATTATCATTTATCCATATGCTCACTTATCTAGCAATTTAGAAAAGCCTGACCAGTCTATAAAAATTTTAGATGAGCTTAGCGAAAGGTTAAAAGATAAAAAACTGGAAGTGGCTAGAGCTCCTTTCGGCTGGTATAAGGAGTTTGAGCTTTCGTCCTTTGGACATCCTCTTGCAGAACTGTCAAGAGAGTTCTCTTCTGCGGTATCGCTTCAAATTAAGCTATCAAAAAACTCATATGATAAGCTTGTCAACGACTATCTCAAGAGGTTTGGCTTTGAGGTTTATTCCAATGGATTTAACATAAAAGAACCTTGGGACAGCTTAGTTAAAGAGTTCTGTACGCTCAAAGCTGAAAACGAATTTTATGAAACCCTGAATGGAGTCACTTTAAAAGAAGGAAGCAGAAGTTTTTTCAAAGCGAAAATATTGCCAGGAAACAACGAGATCTTTGACTGCACAATGGATATAGACTTTTCTATTATTAGGAATAACATTAAGAATTTGAAACTTGAAAATGAGGAGGGCATTGCTTTTTACAGAAGTGAAAATGTGGACTCAATACCAGTAGCAACAATCATTAATAATAGATATTTCCCTTTCTTCAACGGAAGCCTCTTTTCCCTTATACTAGATAGATTAATAGAACTCGAGGAAAAGAAAGCACTAAGTCCATATTTACCTATGCTATTTTCACCATATCAAAGCGTAATTCTTAAAGTTGGAAACGTAAATGAAGAAAAAATAATAGAAGTAAAAAGACTGCTAGAATCGATAGGCCTTAAAAGGGTGTATCTAGATCTCAGCAATGAAAAGATTGGTAGCAAATTACGAAAATGGGGGATGAAGTGGGTTCCACTGGTTTTTATCTATGGAGAAAGAGAGGAGGAAACTAATACTATAATTTTAAGGGAAAGAAAAACCAATGTACAATATACTATCTCTTTAAGTGAGTTAGAAGGTGCAGTAAAGAAATTTTTAGAAACCCAATAAAATATGAATATAAAAAATGATGTGAAAATAACAGCGGAGGATTTTCCGATGAAGATGTGAACCTCCACTGATTTTTAAAATTATAGTAATTCATAAATGCATATATGCTTTTTACGTGTTCATGTCAAACAAAAATATAGAATATAAAGCTATAGTCTTCCATCCGTTCCCCAAAAGGAAATACTTTGATTATATATTGAATACTTTGTTTTGTTCTAACTTTTTGTTGAAAATTTTTTATCCAAAAAATTATAAAATTCCTAGATATTTTTACTAGAAGGAGGATGAACCTTGACTAAAGCTAGAGAGCTATTTACTTATGCAAGGCCTTGGTCCTTTCCTATGACGATTATTGCTATATCTTTCGGAGTATTCTATGCGCTTTTAAAAGGTTTTTCGCCCGATATTTTATTAAAATCGTTGATCGTTATCCTGGGAGGTATACTCTTTCATGCTTCTGCTAATCTTTGGAATGATTATTATGATTATAAAAGAGGAGTAGACATAAAAGAAGCACCAACCAACATTTATAGAAAGCATCCAATCCTTTCTAATAGTATTAGTTCACAAGGAATTTTTATATATGCTTCATTATCCGCTATTGCAGGTGTTTTGCTCGGAATTCTTATCTATATATTTTGGGGCAATATTTGGGGTATAATTTTTGGAATAATTGGTCCTTTTCTAAGCTTCATGTACACAGGTTCAAAGTTTGCGTTAAAATATCTCTCATTAGGTGAGCTTGAAGCATTCATTGCATATGGCTTTCTTTTTTCTATTGGAAGCTATGCGATAATTACAGGTGACTTAACCTTTAGACCAGCAATTTTTTCGATACCATATGGGTTTCTCGTTGCCGCTGTATTAACTGCAAATAATACTAGAGATATAGACTTCGATCTATCAAGAGGAGCGAAAACTTTATCGGTAAGGATTGGGAAAAAGCTCTCATTAATTCTTCTTGAATGTGAATTAACTCTTCCTTACATTTTAACATTGATCCTTGTTTTTATGAAAATTTTTCCGGTATGGGTCATAATTTCACTTGCAAGCTTATACAGAGCGCTAAAAACTATAAAGAATTTTAAAGAGAAAGTACCTAGCAATGCGGATCCCTTGTTAGCAAAAATAACATTAGAATTTGGTTTATTGTTTTTAATAGGACTTGCAATTAGCTTACTAATCTTGTAACGTTTAAGGAGTAAAAGCTAGCAATAAAGAAAAACTCAAGTAAGTTACAAACGAATGTTTTTTAAGAAGTTATTTGACCATTCTATAGCTTCGTTTGAATTTTCAAACAGATCCTCCACCATATCAATGAGCATTGATTGCGTTAGAAGAAAAACTGCCTCCTCTCGTTTTAGCCCTCTGCTTGACAAATAGAACAGGATGTCCTCTGGAATGTCGGATATGTCAGTACTGTGCTCTGCAGTCTTTATTAAATTAGTGGTTATTTCCAGTATTGGAACAGAGTGGTTTATTGAATTTTTCGATGTTTTTATTAGATAGCTTCTTAGCTTATTTTCGCTTTCGATAGAATTAGTTTCTGCCTTTAATGTGCCTCTGTGAACTATCTCTCCGCCCGCATTAATTCCTCTTACAAGTATTTCCGCTATGCCTTGAGAAGAGTCATTTAGAATATTAGTTGTAAGATCTGCTCTGTTGTTGTTTGTGACTAATGATAGAGCCTTTATATTAGCTTTAGACATGCTTCCTAAGATAACTATGTCGGCTCTGTTGTGGATGATGCCTCCACTTGTAGCAGTCCTTACGCTTATATCATCTTTACCTCTTCCAAGAATTCTTGTCTCATAAAAGAACGGACTATTGTTTGGGGCTTTAACCAAATTTAGTATTTTTATCTTGTTTTCTCCCTCTCCATCAATTTCCAAAGTAAAGCTTGAAAGAGATGACTCAGAAATCGGAGCATATATAACCTCAAGATTTAACGATGCACTTCTTTCTAATTTTATTGAAAGATGATGAGATGATGATCCTTTTTTAGGCGGAATAATTGCTAATTTTACATTGCGCTTTTCGCCCTCTTTTATGAGCAGTGAAATATACTTATCTATCCTTAAGAAGTGCTTGGCATACACTTTGCCTTCACTTAAGTCGTACAGCTTCAATGCATTTCTTGAAAATTTCTCAACTCCTATATCGTTTATTCCACTATACTCAAAGCCGTCCGGCTTTAGCAATATTGTAGGGGATTTTTTCAACGTACCTATGTCAATCCATCCTACTGTTCCCTCTGGCATGTACCCTAACAATTCATCAAAAGTAGCCCAATCAGTATAGTATTTGATAGTAGGACTGTCCTTGAACTTCTGATAGGGCATCTTTTCTAACTCTAATTCAGAAGACGCCATCTATCCTTTCCCTCCAATGCTGGAAAATTCAAGCTGTATTACAGAGTTAAGAACTGAAGCCATTTCGAAAGGCAAATTAACTAGTACGTTTTCTAGATATCCTAATACTATAATGCTTTTAGCCTCATTTTCCCTTAGGCCTCTGCTTTCTAAGTAAAACAACTGATCCTCATTTATCTTTCCAGTTTTAGCCTCATGATTTACAAATGCAGTATCTTCTAGAACCTGATTGTGAGGATATGTATAAGCTTTACTTTTTTCATCAAGAATTAAACTTTCACAGCTGCTTGTAGCCCTTGAATTTATTGCCCCTTTATTTATCCTAATCAGCCCTCTGTAGATGTTTATACCACCATCGGCACTTATACTTTTATTGACTATTTTGGCCGCTGTATTCTTTCCATTCATAATTACCTTTGCGCCAGCATCTTTAATCTTATTTCCCTTTGAAAGAGTTATGGTATAAATAGTAGTTTTAGAATTGTCACCTTTTAGTATGGTACTAGGATAAACATAAGTAACTTTGCTTCCAACGCTTCCCTCTAACCAGTCGACTTCTGCACCTTCCTCAGCAATCGCTCTTTTGTTATTGAAATTGATAACATTTTCACTCCAATTTTGAAGGGTTGTGAATTTTATATGGCTGTTTTTATGCGCATAGATTTCGACAGCGCCATCATGAAAACTGTACGTTTTGTACATTGGTGCTGAACAGCCCTCAATAAACTCGATATAGCTGTTTTCATCTAAAACTATGAGGGTATGCTCATACTGTCCTTCAAGAGCCTGAGATATTACGAAAAAAGCCTCAATAGGTTGCCTTATCTTCACATTTTTTGGCACGTACACAAACACTCCGCTGCTCCAAAGTGCATAGTGAAGAGCAATAAACTTATGCTCAGTAAACGGAAAAACTTTGGAAAAATAACTTTTAACTATATCTGGATATTTTTTAACAGCTTCTTCCATAGGGATCATTATAACTCCTTTTTCTTCTAATGCCTTCTTAGTTTTAAGATAAATTGTATCGCTTTCTAAATGCAAGCTCAACCCAGAAAGAGCCCTAGCCTCTACCTCAGGGATATTAAGGACTTCATACATTTTCCTAATATTTTCCGGTAACTCCTCCCAGCTTTTAGCTAGGTTAACATCAGGCTTTAAATAATGCGTGAGCTCGTCTATTGTAAGTTCCTCTACTCCAAGGAGCCAATTTGGTGTTGGAAGCTTTTTATACCATTCAAAAGCTTTTTTCCTCAGCCTCAGCATCCACTCAGGCTCATTTTTTAATTGACTAATTTCTTCGATAATGCTCTCTTCCAGCTCTCCTTTAATTTGGAACGAATACTTTACTGAATTATTTTCCAATCCTCTCTGTTCTGTCAGCATAGAAATTTTTCTTCTAATTTCTTCTCTGCTTAAATCCTCACTCATTTAAATCACCTGCAGTAATGCCAAGCTTTTCCGCAAATTTTTTATATCCCAACTCGTCAACTTGTTTTGCAAGTTCGCTTCCACCTTCAGCTATTTTCTCTCCATTGAAAAGCAACATAACCTTTTCAGGCTCTACATATTTGAAAAGTCTCGTATAATGGGTTATGAGGATCACGGCTCTATCCTCTTCTTTCATTCTTTTTATGATATTAGATACTATCTTAAGTCCGTCTACATCCAATCCACTATCAGGCTCGTCCATTATGATGTTTATAGGTTTAAGCACTAGTGCTTGAAGAAGCTCAGCCCTCTTTCTCTCTCCTCCGCTGAATCCTACATTCAACTCCCTGTATAGAAAATCTGTGGAAAGCCCTACTTCACTTGTAGCCTCATTCATCTCTTTTATTACTTCGGGTCTATGCACTTTAAGAAGCTCGACTTCTTTTCCAATTTTTTTGTTGTATGAGCTAAGTATTATATTGCTAAGCCTTACTCCCGGTATTTCTGGAGGAGATTGAAACAGTAACATAAGCCCCCTCAAGCTTCTCTCATGCGCACTCAAATTTGTAACATCTTCCCCATTTATGTAAATTTTACCGCTGATTACTTCATACCTCGGATGACCCATTATCACGTTTGCTAAAGAGGTCTTTCCGCTTCCATTTGGACCCATTATAGCAAGGACTTCGCCATTGTTGCACTTTAAGCTCACATTTTTAATAATGATTTTGTCTCTAACTGACGCTGTTAGGGAGATTGTTTCTACCGTCAATTGCTCCACCTCAACTTATCTCGCAAACCATTAATAATTCTTGTACGAAAGGAAAATAAAAAAGAAGTATATACAGTTATAATAATTATAATAATGATTTATTCTAAATTAATTATTATTCTTCTTTGAGAGATTATTTCCTTTAGTAATATTTTTTCATTTTTCACAAAATTCTTGAAAAAATTTCTTCATTTTTAAATTTTCGCTTATAGCCTTATCTTCAATAATTCTGCGTACACCATCTAATCCTAATTTTTCATAGCAATCCCTGCATACAACCCTGCTCTTATCTATCCTAACCATACAGTCCGGACAAACAAGCTTTCCGCAAATTTGGCATCTTTCAACAGCATTCCTCCTTTTGCAAATTTCACATAGTGTTTCCGAGCAAACTATGCACATTCCTTTTTCCTTATTATAGCAATCATTACAGACCTCTCTTCCGCAAATTCTGCATTTATTTTTTCTCTCCTTTTTTCCGCATATTTCACATTTTTTCTCAATGTTATTAGCTAAGATATCGTCTATAATAAACGAAAGCTTTTTTACGTAATTTTCTTTATTTTCATTCATTATATACACTTTCAAACATGCGTAAAGCCTGAGGATATTCATTTACAATTTTAACGCTTTGACTTGCTCCTAAAATATTTGCACCAAAAGCGAGCAGAAGCAGAGCTTGAATGCCGCTTCTGATTCCTCCTGAAGCTTTGATTTTCTGCTCTCTGCTTACAGCAGATCTGATTACAAGTATGTCATCTATATTTACACCTCTAGGTCCAAAACCTGTTGATGTCTTTATGTAGTCACCATTACTTTTTTCTATCATTTTAGAAAGCTCAGCTATCCCAGCATTGTCCAAATATCCGGTTTCAATTATAAACTTAACTTTTCCCCCAAGCTCATGAGTAAGATCAGAAAGCTTTTTTATTTCATTCTCAACGTAGCTTTTGTCACCTGATATATAGGACATTACATTGATCACAACGTCAACCTCTTTAGCTCCATTGGAGAAGGCAAGTTCAATTTGTTTCTGTTTAATTTCCAAAGGATCTTGACCAAATGGAAAGCTTATTACTGCAGATATTGGAACTTTAGAAAGAGATGAGAACTCCTTAACATAGCATAGAGGGATGACCAAGCTTCTAAAAGAGTATTTTTCTGCTTCTTCCAACCCTCTAATAATTCCGTTCTTTTTTTCATCTATTTTCAAAACTGTATGGTCTATTCTTCTAGCCAACTCTTCTTGATTTTTTGGGATAGATTTTAGATCTATTTTTATCATTCCTTTCTCCTCACTCCTTTTTCTTTTTTGCTAAAGCCTTTTTTATTTGATCGTGGTTGCAGATATGTCTTATAAGGTCGCTTTCCGTAAAGAAGATTGGGGCGTTTTCACCAGCTCCGCAAATTGGACAGTAGAATCTACCATCCTCTCTTTTCAAAGTTTTAAAAATAGAGCCTTTATAATCAATAATGACTTCATTTATTTTCTCCAACTAGGTTCACCATAAAATTGAAAATGAAGGATCAAAAATATTTATGAAAAGTTGCTATTATATTTTAGCAGGCGCTTGCAGGGAATGCCAAATTGAGTTATAGAGTTTTGCTTCAAACAATTGAATCCATGTTAAGGTCTGAAGGTTGCAAAACTAAGGCTGAAAGCAATAATGTTTTGTTATTTAAGTGCATTCATGAAGATGTGGAATATTCGTTCGCTTTGGAGATAGATAGTATCTCTGGATACGTGCGCATATCTCTTTTGACCGACTACGCTTATGAAGGAGACTACAAAAATATATCAGCAAAGAACTTTGAGCTCTATGGTATTAAGGTTGCCATAGATCCTGAAGGATACCTTGCTTTTATAGCTGAAATTCCACTTATATGCTTAACTAAGGGAGGCATTGATATTATCTTAAATTTAATCAATCTATTAGAAAAAACAATTAAACTAATATAGTAGGATAATTTTGCTAGAATTTAATTAAAAGCATATCTTTAAAAATTTGGAAAAATAGCTAAATTCTATACTGATTTTAATATTTGGTTAAAACATCGCTTTCAGTTGAAAACCTGCATTAAAAGAGATGATGGGGTGTGATAGTTGAGCTTGCCTGACAAAATATTTGAGATTGGCAAAAGAAGAGGGTTTTTCTGGCAGTCTTATGAGATTTATGGCGGAGTTGCCGGCTTCTATGACTTGGGTCCTTACGGAATACTCCTGAAAAATAATATTATTTGCGAATGGAAAAGGCATTTTATCTTGCCGCATCAAGAAATGATCGTCGAAATAGAAGCTCCCATCATAGGTCCTGAAGCTGTTTATAAGGCAAGCGGGCATATTGAAAGCTTCACAGATCCTATAGTCTCATGCACATCCTGTCATAGAATTTACAGGGCAGATCACCTCATTGAAGAAAAACTTGGAGTAAAGGCTGAAGGAAAAAGTCCGAAAGAGCTCACGGAGATTATAAGAAACAATGATTTGCGATGCCCATATTGCGGAGGAGTCCTCGGAGAGGTTTCCCTCTTCAATTTACTCTTTAAAACACAAATAGGGCCATATACAGGAGATGTGGGGTACTTTAGACCTGAGCTAGCACAAGGAATGTTCTTATCCTTTAAAAGAGTCTTCACTACTATGAGAGAAAGACTTCCTCTCGGAATAGCCCAAATAGGAAGAGTTGGAAGAAACGAAATAAGTCCTAGGCAAGGCATGCTAAGGCTTAGAGAGTTCACTATAATGGAGATAGAGTTCTTCTTCGATCCGGAAGATCCTGGTGCAGAAGATGCGCTCAAAAAAGTTTACGATAAGAAGCTTAGGATACTTACAGAAGATGCAAAAAGAATGGGAGAAAGAGAGCCAAAGATTTTTACAATAAAAGAAGCTTTAGAAACTGGGCTGATAAAAACGCCATGGCTAGCATATTGGATGTACGTTTCACAAGAATTCCTCTATTCTTTGGGAATACCGTATGAAAATCAATATTTCGAAGAAAAATTACCAGAAGAAAGGGCTCACTATTCAAAGCAGACATTTGATCAGCTAGTTAAAACTGAAAGGTGGGGATGGATTGAGGTATCGGGTCACGCATACAGAGGAGACTATGACCTTTCTAGGCACTCTATATATAGCAAAGAGGACCTTTCGATATTTAAACAATACCAAACACCACATATAGAAAAAAGTCTAAAGATAATGATTAACAAAGCCGCAGTCGGAAAGGCATTCAAAAGCGAGAGCGAAGATGTGATCTCTGCATTGAATTCTTTAGATCCGAAAGAGTTGAAAGAAACTCTTGAGAAAAATGGATTCATCACAATCAAAGGAAAGAAGATAACAAAAGAAATGGTTAATATGGTTGAAGAGGAGGAAAAGATAACTGGAAAGAGATTCATACCGCATGTCGTGGAGCCTTCATTTGGCGTCGAGAGGCTCTTATACGTAGTGATGGAATACTCTCTCAAGCAAAAGGAGGACAGGTACATACTTTCTCTGAAGCCTAGTCTCTCACCCGTAAAGGTTGCAGTCTTTCCGCTAGTTAATGACGAAAAGATAGAAGCTCTGGCAAAAAGCATATATGAAAGCTTAAAAATGAGTGGCTTCACGGCATTATATGATGATTCTGGAAGCATAGGAAGAAGATATGCGAGAGCAGATGAAATAGGAGTTCCATTTGCAGTTACGGTAGACTATCAGAGCTTAGAAGATAGTACAATAACTATAAGGTTCAGAGATACATGGGAGCAGAAGAGGTTGAAAATTGACGAATTGACTGAAGCTTTAAAAAACCTATTAGAAGCTAAAAATATTTATTCTGAAATAAAATAAATTAATAATTGCCTTTGTAGGTATTTCTTTTAAGCTTTCAAATTTCACATCAATATAAAGCAATATTGAAAGGTGAGCATATGTCCGAAGAGGAAAACAAGGAAGCAAGTGAGCAGAAAGTAGAAAAGAAGGACATAAAGTCATTAGTAGCTATTATTCCTCCAGCTGGCGCATTAAAGTCTACTCAAAAGAAAATTTCCGAAAAAAGGATAAGAGTAAGATATAGCTCAACAAAACCTGAACATATAACTATCAATCCGAAACTGGCATCTGAGCTTGGAATAAAGGATAAAGCGTATATTGTTATTGCAGGAAAGAAGAGATTCCTATTTAATGTGATCCTTGACGAAAACGTTCCTGAAAATGAGGTCTATGCAAATAATGAGTTCATGAAAGAAAATGGTGTCTCTGATAACAGCATAGCAACTATCAGGTCGCTATAAGCATATTAAATTGAGGGATAACGTTTTGGTTATAATAAAGAAGAGCTTTCAAGAAATTATGGAAGAAAGAGGAAAGATACTGTCTACTATAGAAGAAAAACTGAAAGAAGAACAAAGCGTTGAGAATGAGGAAGAGATCTTAAAGCTTCTTGAAATGAATAAAAATTCAAGGGCGGATCTGAAAAATTTTTTGAAAACATATCATGAAAATATTAACAGTGAGGAGGAAATGGAATACTATAGAACTATAATAGACTTTGTGAGATTAGTTTATATGCAAATAGAAGAAGATTTGTTCGAAAGAATTCTAGAAAGAGCTGAAAGGAGTATTGGGCCTCTAAAAGCGAATAAAGATTGGATACTGAAAGAAGCTGCAGACATTGATTTCATTTATGATAACAAATAAGCATGAATAAATGGAAATACAATGAATAGATATTTAATCTTGTATTTTAAAATTAAAGATAATAAATAAAGAATAACAAAAGCGTTCGGTGTATAACTAAATGCCTCAGGAAATTATAAGGGATGATGAAATTCTTAATATGAACTTAGCGGAAATGAACTTAGCAGAACAGATTACAAACATTCTTTTAACAATAAACCAAGAAGGAAAGATGGCGCAAGAGCTTATTTCAGGCTTTATTCAAGGCAAGATGGAACTCGTTAAAAAAGGATATGAGCCAATAAAAAAAATTAAGGACGATGCTCAAAGAATGAAGGAATCAACTATGGAATATGTCGTAAGGGTGTCACCTACTCTAATGACGAAAGAGCTGTATATGTTCTCGCTTTCTCATTTGGACAGAATCTCTCAAATAATTGACTCAATAATTTACAGGTTATCTATCCTTGCCCATTCCGGCTTTACATTAGATCAAAGTATTGCAGAATTATTTTCTCAGTTTTCTTCAACATCATTTAATATGGTTGAACTTCTATATACGGAGTCCAAATACCTTTCCTCTAATTCGAAAAAGGTTGGAGAAATACACGACGAAATAAATAGGAAAGAAGATCTGGTAGATCAGCTATATAGAAGGCTTGAACTAGAAATAATACGAAAATATTCTAATGATTTATTCCATCTGTTATTATTAAAAGAAGTAGTAGATTTGATAGAAGAGCTTTCAGACAAGATTAGGGATGCAAGTCATGACTTCAGATATATATCCCTCTATAAAGCATGACGAGAAATTCATTGGACATTTAGTGGGGCTTAAAGTACTTATCAAAGACACTAAAATTGCCTCCAAGATCTACATGGATGGATTCTATGGAAAACCTTTTGGAATAAAAAAACCTGAGAGAAGAGAATATAATGAAGTTTTAGAATTGTCATTGGTAGAAGCCCTTTATTTGGTAGAAAAGGGAAAGTTATCTGTTTTAAATTCAGAAGGTAAAGAAATGAGCTTCGATGAACTTTTAAATGAAGCATATAATAGGATTAAGTCTTTTAAAAGCTTGTATATAATATACAGAGATCTAAGAGAAAAAGGTTATGTTGTAAGAAGCGGATTGAAGTTTGGAAGCGACTACAGTCTGTATAGACATGGACCTGGAATTGAACACGCTCCATATTTAATACATGTTTATGAAGGTGATGAAATTATAGACCCTATCGAACTAGTAAGGATGGGTAGGTTAAGCCATAGCGTAAAGAAAAAGTTCATGCTAGGCATAGTCAGGAATGGTATACCAAATTATATTCTCTTTAAATGGTATAAACCCTAGCGAAATAGGTAGGTGAAAGAGATTGAGTATAAAGAAAGATCAAAAGCATTACGACTATGGAAAAGATAAGTATTGGGGCGACAAAAAGGGAAAAACAGGGGGATATGAAAAAAAGGAAAGGTTTGAAAGTGGAATAAAACAAGAAAGGGAAGGTTATGAGCACCATCAGAACCCTAATCCTTTGGGTGAAAAATGCAACAACCTATGCCCATTATTTTGGTGCACTAAAAGAGCATACCAGATAAGGAGAGACCCAAAGACTGGAAGAAAATATGTATTCTGCACCTGGACAAATGATGAATGCATAGGAGCAGCTTGTCAGTATGCTAGTTGCAAGATGAACTATCTTCTTCCGAATGGTGAATGCGGCTACGCTAAAAACAAGGTCGCAATGGCTCAACCTGAAAAAGAAGATATCGTTGAAGATATTGAAAAGGAAGACCTAGATATTAAGACCAAGGGACTAATCTCTAAAAAACTTGGAAAGAAAAAGCTAGATGATATAATTTAGTAAGGTGCATTTGTTGGAAAGATATACTAGACAATTAAAGATCTTGAGCGATGAAGGGCAGAGAAAGCTGAAAAATTCTACGGTTCTAATTGTTGGAGTTGGTGGACTTGGATCAGCTAGCTCTGTTTATTTAGCTTACTCCGGCATAGGCAAATTGTTAGTTGTAGATAAAGATAAAATAGAAAAATCGAACCTCAATAGACAAATTCTTTATAAAGAAGAAGATGTAGGAAAATATAAAGCAATTATTGCAGCAGAAAGGTTAAGAGAAATCAACAAAGAAATACATGTGGAACCATTTGTTATTGATGTAAATGACGAAAATTTTGAGGAGATTATTAAGAGGGCTGATGTTGTAGTTGATGGGCTAGATAATTGGAAGGCTAGGCTAAGGGTTAATAAGTTGGCAGTTAGATATCTAAAGCCTTTTGTTCATGCAGCGGTTGAAGAGTGGTATGGTCAACTTTTCACGGTTATTCCTAAAAAGGGTCCATGCTTAAATTGTATATTCGGAGAAACAGAAGAAACGAAAAAAGAAATACAAGTCGTTCCTCCTCTGCCTGGTATATTAGGTACCATGCAAGCAATTGAAGTTATAAAGATTATTACGGGTATAGGAAAAGTAGCTTCCGATAGGATCATTTATATAGATTCAAAAAACTTAAGCATACATGAAATCCAAGTCACAAAGGATCCAAACTGTAAAATTTGTTCGCATTGAGGGTTTTCAAATCCT